>NZ_JABUMQ010000205.1:0-20046 GCF_013336645.1 Myxococcus sp. CA039A
CCGCTGTGGCGTCGTCGATGGGGGTTGGTTCGCGGGTGCGGGAGGCTTGGCTCGCGGTGCGGTGATGACCTCCACGAACAGGGGAGGCGGGCGCGAGGGAGCCGGTGTGGGACGCACAGGCGGCGTCTCGTCCCAAAGCAGGGCGAGCAGGGCCGCGTGGATGACGAGTGAGACCAGGGCGGCCCACCCGAAGCGCCGAAACCGCTGCATCGCGACTCCCACATTCCCTGGCAAGTTCCACGGGTTGCCGCCGTGGGGGCTTCCAGAGCCGGCCCTCTGTCCTCGAAAGTCTACCCGGCTTCAATTCCCGGGTCGCGAGCCCTACGGAAGAGAGGCTTCGGGATTGCGTGCCCACGCGTTCCCGCGGACTGGAGTCGTGTGATGCAGAACGCTTCCTGTCGTGACGCGTGGCTGTTCAGGTGTGCGGGAATCGTGGCGGGTTGATGGCCGACAGGTCGCGCTTTCGATTGAGGTCGTCGTGAGGGGCCCTGCTACGCTTGCGTCATGGTGCTCAAGATCGTCCAAGCAGGAGAACCCGTGCTTCGGCAGAAGGCGCGAGACCTGACGCCGGAGGAGATTGGCAGTCCCGAGATTCAGCGGCTCATCGTGTTGATGCGCGACACGATGCGAGATGCGCCAGGAGTAGGACTCGCTGCGCCGCAGGTCGGTGTGGGCCTGAGGCTGGTGGTTGTCGAGGACCGGGCCGAGTACCAGGCCGGTGTGTCGCCCTCAGACCTGTCGGACCGGGAGCGGACGCCGGTGCCATTCCACGTGCTCATCAATCCAAAGTTGACGGTGGAAGATGCGACGCCCGCCGAGTTTCATGAGGGCTGCCTGAGTGTCGCGGGCTTCGCGGCGCTCGTGGCTCGGGCGCGAGGCGTGCGGGTGGATGCGCTGGACGAGCAGGGCAGGCCGGTGACGATTCGGGCGACGGGGTGGTACGCGCGCATCCTCCAGCACGAGCTGGACCATCTGGATGGCACGCTCTACGTGGACCGGATGGAGACGCGCAGCTTCGCGACGGCGGAGAACCACCGGCGCTACTGGGCGGGGCGCACCACCGCCGAGGTGCGGGCTGCACTCGGGCTGGCACCGGGGCGCGAGAAGTCGTCGACCTGAACGGCTTTCATTGGGGAGGGTGAGGCCCTCGGCCTGGGTGTGGGGTTGTCGCTGGCAGCAGGTTGCTCGTTGGCTCGGAGGAACACGGATGCCTGTCGTGCGCGAAGACGTCACCACGCCTGTCATTATCGGCCGCTCGAGTTCTCACTTCACACGCATCGCGCGGATGTTCGCCGCGGAGCTGCGTGTCGACTACTCCTTCCGTGTCCTGCGAGACCTCCTGTCCTCGAATCCGGAGGACTACGGGGGCAACCCCGCACTGCGGATTCCGGTCATGCAAACGTCCCGAGGTGTCTGGTTCGGGGCGCTCAACGTCTGCCGGGAGCTTCGTCGGATGTCGAGCCTCACGCCTCGCGTGGTTTGGCCCGAGGACCTGGAGGCTCCGGTGCTCGCAAATGCGCAGGAGCTTGTCCTTCAGGCCATGTCGACGGAAGTGACGTTGATCATGTCCAAGCTGGGGGGCACGGGAGAGAGTGCCCATCAGTCGAAGATGCGAACGGGGCTGGTCAGCATGATGTCGTGGCTGGAGGAGAACACGACGCCGGTGCTCGCCGCGCTTCCACCGGATCGGGACCTGAGCTTTCTGGAGGTCACGCTCTTCTGCCTCGTGAAGCATCTGGAGTTTCGGGAGGTCTTGCCGACGGCCTCCTACGAAGAACTCAACGCGTTCTGTCAGCGGTTCGAGACGCGAGCCTCCAGCCAGGAGACGACCTTTCGTTTCGACACGTGAGTTCGGCGTGCCTCAATCGAGGAAGCGACGCTCCCATCGAAGCAACTCGTCCGCGGGGAGTCCGAGGCTGTAGGGATGTTTCTCGTGAAAGAGCCAGGGCTCCAGGACGCGGGCCAGCTCGCGGTATGCGGGCAGGGTGTTGTCGTGCAGGGTGTCACCGGCCTCGGGCCAGGAGCCCAGGGTGATGATGGCGCTGTCTCCGGGAAGGGCGTCGACGGTGGTGCCTGGCGCGCGGAGTTGCTCACGAAGTGCCGACACGCCACCAAGGCCCGCGAGTGCAGGCTGGCCGAGGAAGGTGAGCCATGCGGGTCCGCGCACGCGGGTGCCGAGCTCCCAGGAGACGTGCTCCAGTTCGAGGAGGTCCAGGCCTGGGTAGCGAAAGCACACCTTGCGGACCTCGGCCATCATCCCGGCGACATCAAGTTCGCCATTGAAGGCGAGGCCCACATGTCCCGAGCAGAACGGCAGGAGGCTTGCGATCTTGAGTGCCAGCTCACGCACCTTGGCGGGTCCGTTCTGTTCCAGGTACTCGGTCGGTAGCCAGAAGCGCACCGCGCAGACAGGGTGGCGTTTTTCAGGGCCTAGCGCGGCGTCAGGCGGCTTACCGAAGTACTCGAACCGGTATTGATAGCGTGCGTCTTCCTCATCGTGCAGCAGGAGCAGCGGCGCTTTCCGTTCGAGAAGCTTCGCGCGGACGAATGACCACTCCTGTTCTGTCAGGTCAATCCACTCGCCATCCTCGCTGGCATATCTCCCGATGGCGTTGGGGCCGATTGCTTGCAGATACGCCTCCATTGCCGCGACGATCGCTTGAGCGATTTCCTGATGGGGGCGGTCCATGAAGAAGACGAAGCTCAACCCTTCGCGCACCAGAAGGAGTTCGCCATACATGAGACGAATTCGGGGGTAGTGATCACTCATGGCAGAACCCCCCAGCGCGGAAGGACTCGTGACGCGGGAACACCAAAGGCTTCCCTATAGATCATCTTCTGGGTCATGCCTCCGTATACGTGGCCCGCAGGGTACTCGTGCCATGGTGTCATGTTCGTTCCGGTGCAGGGAAACTTGAAATCGTAGATGGCATGGGCGCTGAGTGGATCTCCGTTGTGGATGACGAGATCGGGAACCAGTGTTCCCTTCAGCTCACTGCCGCAGCCCAACTTGAGGAGGCCGCGAGCTTCTTCCTCGCTGACCATCGCGAGAGTCCTGCGCGACTTGTCGTAACGGTAGCGCTGCTCGCGGCTGAAGCCTCCTGGGATGATTTTCTCCAGCGCCGCTTCACTACAATCGAGTGCCACGCGATGCATGAGACACCCGAGCTGCATGGCCAGAGTCATGCGGCGGTTGGATGCTTCATCGATGTGCGACTCATTGCACTCGCTGCGCGTGGGGGCCCGTCCGCCCCGGTGTTCGAGAAGCACGGAGGAGCGAGCCTGGTCCGCGCACTCCTTGAGGCGCTCCTCGATGAGCGCCTGGGTGGCGGAGTCGAGCACGCGAATCGCGGCGGCGGCGGTCCGGGTGGCGGAGACCCTGGCCTGAATCGGCCGGACAGGAGGGACGACAGCTTCCTCTCCAGCGATGCGCGCGCACAGCTCCGGCCGCTGTCGACAACTGTTGGATGCCGAGTCGAACTCGTAGCGCCCTGTCGACGTGCGCTCGGGCGTGCCCGCGCAGGCCGCGAGCAGCAGCGCCCAGGCCCACATCCTTCGCCGTCGTCGGGATCGCTCCATCCGCGGTCCTCCTTCTTCACCCATCATGACGCGGATGACACCCACGCCCCAACGTGGGTTGCGACCAGGGGGCAGTCACGCCATAAACATGGCGATGCTCACCGAGGTCCAGGCAGGCCCCTATACCGTCCGAGGCATCTCTGTCGGCGGCGTCTACACCTCCCTCCAGGTCCCCGAGCTGGACGTGGTGCTCGACGCGGGCATCCCCATCCGCTCCTTCGCGGGCACCGACCGCATCTTCCTCAGTCATGCCCACCCGGACCACGCCAGCGGGCTCGGCTCTCTGCTGGGCATCCGTCGGCTCCTAGGGAAGGGCGAACCTCAAGTCTTTCTCCCCGCCGAAATCGAGGCCCCCGTCCGTGAGGCCCTCGGCGTGCTCACCCGCCTCCATCACACATCCATGGACGTGCGGACCGTCCCCATGCTCCCCGGTGACGTCCAGCCGCTCGGGCAGGGGCTTCACGTCCGCGCCTTCCGCACGCACCACCCCGTCCCTTCGCTCGGCTACCAGTTCATCCGCCGCGTCTCCAAGCTGCGCCCCGAGTTCCTCGGCCTGCCTCCGCAGGAAATCGCCCAGCGTCGCAGGGCCGGCGAGAACCTCCTCACCGAGGTGGACCACCTGGAGCTGGCCTATGCCACCGACACGCTCGCCCGCGTGCTGGAGACCGAGCCTTCCCTGTTCGACTCGCGCGTCCTCATCCTCGAAGCCACCTTCGTCGACCCGAAGCGCCCCGTGCAGGATGCGAGAGACCGCGCCCACCTCCACCTCGACGAACTCATCGCCCAGGCCGACCGCTTCCACAACGAATCCATCGTCCTCATGCACTTCAGCCAGTCACTCGGCCCTCAGGAAGTGCACGCACTGATTCGCGAGCGCCTCCCGCCCACGCTCGCCGAGCGCGTGCGCGTCTTCGCACCCGAGTCCGGTCGTTGGTTCGGCTGAGCCTCGCGTTACAAACTCAGTCGGGCCTCAGTGTTTCCAGCTCCGCGAGCACCGCGCGCAGCTCCGGCGCCTCCAGCGCCTTCTCCACCGACGCGAAGAACTCCGACAGGTCTCCTGCTCCCTGGTACTCGTAGACGCACGCCTGGAGGCCCATCTCCAGCCGGTCCACCTGCCGCACCAGCCGTCCCTCGAACGAGCTGCCCTGTTCGTACTCGTCCCACAGCGCCAGGTACTCCGCGCCCCGCGGTAGCTTGCCCACGAGCTGCTCCATCGCCCGGCGCTCCATCGCGTGCTTGTCCTCGCGTCCCACTCCGTCATGGGGCGTGAGGTCGCCGACATACGCCTCGCCGAGGTCATGCAACAGGGCAATGCGCATCGCCCGCCCCGCGTCCGCTTCCGGGAAGTGACTGTCCACGATGAACAGCGAGAGCAGCGCGACGAACAGCGAGTGCTCGGCCACGCTCTCGCATCGCTCCGGCGCAATCCCCACTCGCAACCATCCCTGACGGAAGAGCTGCTTCAGGTGATTCAGCTCGAAGTACGTCTCGATGATCGGGAGCGTCTTGCGCCCTCCGAGCAGGGCGATGGGTGGCGAGCTCTTCGTCTTCATGCGTCCCTCCACGCTACACCCACGAGCCCGCGCACTCCCGTACTCCAGGTGAGGCTGAGTGGCCTCTCATGGCCCTCCCGGTGCGCATTTCAGGGGCCTGCGTGATTTCACCCCACGACCTCGGCTAGACGGGGGACGAGGGTCGGGTCCGCGACGTTGGACACGGTCCGGAGGAGGGGGAAGCACCCATGGAGTCTTCTTCTCGTCAGTGCCGAGGCGCGTCGCAGTGGCTGCTCATGGCCGCGCTGTTCGTGAGTGTCACCGCCTGCAAGCAGGAGCCGCCCGCTCCGCCGCCAGCACCGCCCCCGCCTGTCGCCGCCATGGAGCCGGAGGACCCTCCGTTCCCCGAGCAGGCCCTGCCGCTTCCCGCCGAGGTGGCGCAAGTCACCGCCGAGCCCGCGAAGCCGCCCGAGCCTCCCTTCACCGGAGACCTCCCCGCGCTGCGCAAGCGCGGTGTGCTGCGTGTCCTCGTGGAAGGCACCGACGAGGACTTTCTGCCGCGTCAGGGCACGCCCCGCTCGCAGGACCGCGCGCTGCTGGAGCGCTTCGCCGAGAAGCACGGCATGTCCATCGAGTTCCTCGCAGTGGAGCGCTTCGATCAGCTCATCCCCTCGCTGCGAGAGGGGCGCGGAGATGTCATCGCCGCGGACCTGACCGTCACCCCCGAGCGCTCCAAGGACCTCGCGTTCACCCGCCCCCTGGCCCTGGTGAACGAAGTCGTCGTGGGCAAGCGAGGTGCCACCGGACTGCCTCGCAAGCCAGAGGAACTCGCGGGCCGCGCCGTGCACGTTCGCGCCAGCTCCACCTTCGCCGCGTCGCTCGCCGCTCTCGCGAAGGAGAAGGCCTCGGGGCTCACCATCGTGCCCGTGCCCGAGAGCACCGACTCCGAGGAACTCGCCTGGAAGGTCTCGCGGGGAGAAGTCCCGCTCACCGTCGTGGACAGTCACCTTCTCGCGGCCATCGAGACGTACAACCCGGATGTGGAGGGCCTCTTTCCCATCGCGGAGAAGCGCGCCCTCGCCTGGGCCGTGCGGCCGGAGAACCCCGCGCTGCGCGGTGCCCTGGATGCCTTCCTCGTGGAGCGCGCGCTCACCGACCACAGGGAGCAGCGCTTCACGGGGGACCTCGACGCCATCCGCAAGCGCGGTGTGCTGCGAGTCCTCACTCGCAACAGCCCCGTCACGTACTTCCTCCACCGAGGCGACCAGGCGGGCTTCGACTACGAGATGGCGAAGCTCGCCGCCGCCGCGCTCAAGGTGCGGTTGGAGGTCGTGGTGCCTCCTTCGTATGAAGAACTCCTCACCTGGTTGAAGGAGGGCCGAGGAGACGTGGTCGCCGCCGCGCTCACCGTGACGCCGGAGCGTCAGCGCGAGGTGGCCTTCAGCCGCCCCTATCTCTTCGTGGACGAAGTCATCGTGCAGCGCGCGGGGGCACCGAAGCTCGACTCCGTGGCGGCCCTGAAGGGCCAGGCTGTCCACGTCCGGCGCTCATCCAGTCACTTCGCCACGCTCAAGGACGCGTCGACCCAGCACGGCTTCACGGTCGTCGAGGCACCCGAGGACCAGGACGCGGAGACCCTCATCGACCAGGTGGCTCGCGGAGAGATTCCCTTCACCGTGACGGACAGCCACATCCTCGCCGCCGAGCGCGTGTACCGCGATGACGTGGAGGCGGGAGTGACGCTACCGGGGCAGGGGCCTCGCGCCGGCACGGAGGGGCACCACGGCATCGCCTTCGCCGTGCGTCCGCAGAACGTGAAGCTGCGAGCCTTCCTCGACGGCTTCGTGCAGAAGACCTACCGGGGCACCGAGTACAATCTGGCCCGGCGCCGCTACTTCGAGGGCCACCGGAGCGAGGCTCCCGCGACGACGGACGAGGCGGTCCTCACCGGTGCCATCTCTCCCTATGACGTGCTGGTGCAGTCCTACTCGCAGCGCTACGGCCTGGACTGGCGATTGATGGTGGCGCAGATGTTCCAGGAGAGCCGCTTCGACCCTCGGGCGCGAAGCTGGGTGGGCGCGCAGGGGCTCTTCCAGGTCATGCCCGGCACGGGCAAGGAGCTGGGCTTCCGGAAGCTCGAGGACCCGGAGCAGGGCATCCACGCGGGCGTGAAGTACATGCACCAGCTCATCGGCCGCATCGCTCCGGAGATTCCCTTCAAGCAGCGGCTGCGCTTCGCCCTGGCCTCCTACAACGCGGGACTGGGCCATGTGCTGGACGCGCGGCGGCTGGCGCAGGAGCAGGGCTGGGACCCCAACCGCTGGTTCGGCAACGTGGAGAAGGCCATGCTCCTGCTGGAGAAGCCCCAGCACTATCGCCGCGCGCGACACGGCTACTGCCGAGGCTCCGAGCCGGTGAAGTACGTCTCCGAAATCCAGACGCGCTACGGCAACTACATCGCCGTCGTGCAGCACTGACGCCCCAAGCGCGGCTCGGGGTTTCGGTCGTGACTCAGAGACTCACGCCCACGTACGCGGCGGCCCAGGGGCCGCTGAGTGACACGGAGAACGTGTCGGGCTCCGAGTCCGCCACCATTCCGAAGTTCCGGACCTGCTTCACGTACTGCGTGTAGCCCACGTTGACGCGGGTGTGGACCCAGCGGTTGAGCTGGTACTGGAGCGCCGCCGAGCCGCCTCCACCGAAGGTCCATTTCCGGACGCGACGCTGGAAGGCGCCCGAGTCGGGTTCCGGGGCCGCCGTCCCGTCAGGCTCCGTTGCGAACATGCGCCCGGAGGCGAGGCTCACCTCGGACGCCGCGCCGAAGAGACTGAGGCCCAAGAGCAGCTTGCCCGTCAGCGCGAAGCGCTTCTCGAACCCCGGCCGCACCGAGAGGACCTGCAGGTCACCCCCCGTCAGGTACCACTCCACGCCGTTGGTCCACCACCAGTCGCTCCGGTCCGAGCTCCGCACCATGTTGAAGTGCAGCCCGCCCGCCAGGCGCATCGCGCTGGCGCGAGCCCCCAGCGTGCTCGTCCTGTCTCTCCAATCGAGCATGTAGGCCGTCGGGTGCTGCACCCGCGCCCACGAGCCCCCGAACTCCACCGAGAGCTGCGGGGGCCGTTGCGCCATGTCCGACGCGGTGCCCGGCGGTGACGAGGAGGCCCCGGCCGTGAAGGCCGGGCCCAGGGCGAACAGCAGGCCGAACACGGTGCGCATGACAAACCTCCTCTACAGCCCCGCGACCTTCGAGGCGCTGGACACCGTATAGACCAGGGTCAATTCCTGCTGGGAACGCGGCGCGGCCGTCACCTCGAACCGGGCGATGCCGTCCGCGCTGACCCGCGTGGGCGCTGGCTTCGTGCCGTCCTTCAGGAGGTTCACCTCCACGGTCTCCACCTCGGACACGGGAATCCGTTCCTCCAGCGCCACCGACGCGGGCTGCGCGCTCATGTTGGAGAGGAACATCTTCACGTGGTGCGTCTTCACCTTGCGCCCCGTCAGGCGGCTCGTCTCTTCCTGCAGGTCCGTCTGCCGGGCCACCCGGAGCGCATCCTCGCTGCCGAAGCCCAGTCGCACGCGCTCGCCCTTGCCCGTGAAGCGCAGCTGCGAGCGGCCCACGTAGCCACTGACCCGCACCAGGTCCACGGGACCCGCCAGCAACACCGCCGGCCCCACGTTGTCGAAGCGGGCCACGCGGTGCGCCAGCGGGGACAGCTCCGGACAGACCAGCAGCTCGGAGGCCGCGGGCGCGGTGAAGTGGAACATGGGGACGCGGTGAGGCTCACCGTCCGAGGGCACCGTGGTGCGGTGGGTCGCCGCGAGCGTCAGGGCCTCGCCGCCGTCGTCCATGCCCGGAAGGCCCTCGTCGCGCTTTCCTCCGCCACCTTCGCCCGTGGTCTGGATGACCTCCTCGCGCATGGAGACCTCCACCACCTGCTTCTCGCGCTCCGTCTTGTCGCGCAGGAAGAGCCAGTCCGTCTCCAGCCGGGGAGGGGTGGCGCCCAGCGTCGGCCGCGCCGTGGAGAACGCCAGCTCCACGTCCTTCCACTCCTCCTCCGTGCGCTGCCACACCACCGCCTCGCACTCCAGACGCACCGTCTGGCCCGTGCCGCTGGCGGCTTGCTCCAGCGTCGCGCGATAGGCCGGACGCCACGCCGCGCACGGCACCAGGTATGTGATGGACAGGAGCGCGGTGCCTCCCGCGGGGTGGCCCACTTCCAGCTCGGCGTGGACGTCCAGCTTCGCCTCCGCCTGCTGCGTCCCCGCAAGCGCTCGCTTCGCTTCCTCGAGCTGCCGCTGCAGCCGTTGCTCCTCGCGCAGAGCACCGCGAAGTGCCTCGTCCGCGACCTCGAGCGCCTGGCGCACGGTGTCCAGTTGCTGCTTCCATTCCTCCGCCTGCGCCTTGCCACCACCGGCCTGCTCGGAGATGGCGCGGTACACGTCCGCGTGCGCCGTGGTCAGCAGGCCCTGGCGCGTGCTCAGTCGCTCCCGGTCCGCGCGGGCCTGACGCTCCTGTCGCTCCAATTCCGCCACGCGCCGGCCCAGCTCGGTGGCGTGCTCGCGTCGGGCTTCGGGAAGCTGGGGCTTCTTCGCGCGCCGCACGCGCGCCTGGGACACGGTGCCTCCGGCAAGCTTCGCCTGGAGCGAGCGGTCCACCGCCAGCGGAGACAACCCCGCGATGACCAGGCGCTGGGCACCTGGCACCAGGGGAACTTCACCTCGGCGCTCGACGAGCGCGCGATCTTCCAGGACGGTGACCTTGACCACCGGCAGGGTGAGGGGCGTGCTCATCATGTCCTCCGGTTTCCGCCGCCGAGCATCTTGCTGGCGGGAATCTTCACGGTCCACGTCGCCTTGAGTGTCTGGGCCTCACCCGGCTGGAGCACCACGCGCCACGCGCGCTCGCCCTCCACCGGGACTTCTCCTGGCAACGGCGTGCGCTTCTGCCAGACCGGCGCGACCTCCGTCTCCTCCACCTTGATGTCCTTCTCGAACCCCGTGGGGACGGCGGGCACTCGCTCGCACACCTCGACGAGAATCCGGTTGGACATCCGATTGGCCAGCTCCACCGAGACGTGGTGGGTCAGCATCGTCGCGCCACCGAAGATGCCACCGGTGGCTTCGTCGAAGCGCGTGTTGCGCGCGACCTTGATGGACTCCTCCACGCCCAGCCCCAGTCGCTGCGTGGAGCCTGGGGGCATGGTGGGCAAGGGCGACGTCATCAGGAACTCATCGCCCAGCGTGACGTCCACCGGGCCCGCGAGCAGCGGATAGGGCGTTCGATTCTCCACCCGCACCGTGCGGAACGCGCGGGACTCCACCGAGGGCACGCAGACGTACTCGGCGGACAGGCCCACCGGCACGGACAGCACCGGCAGCGTGTGCCACGCGGCGTCCGAAGGCACATCCGCGCGCGTCTCCAGGTCGAAGCGCGCATCGAAGTGCATCGCGGACTCGCGGGGCGGCACCGTCCACGTGGGCGTCGGGACGCGCCAGAGGCTGTTGACCTCCTGCTCGCTCACCGCGACGAACGAGAGGATGTTGACCTGAATCTGAACGGCCGACAGCGCGAGGATCTCCCGGGTGACGTGCGACGGGCGGGGACGCAGCCGGCCACGTCCGTCCAGGTCGTCCGCGGGTGTCAACGACAGGCGGTCATAGTCCAGCAGCGAGTCCGAGGGTTCCAGTCGGGGCACCGCGCTCGGGCGGTCCTGCGCCCCGCCTCCTCCCAGGCTCCCATCCGCCATGTCGGCGTACACGCGCGAGGAGCCTCCTTCCTCCTCCGCGTCCTGCGGCATGTCGAGCTGCTCGTCATCCATCTCGGCGGGGGCCACCGAGCCGCGAGAGCGCCTGAGCGACTCAAACTCCCCGGCCTGGGTCGAACCTCCCCGAGAGCCTGGCGCCATGTTTCGCGGAGCCGCCGCGGGCGCGGGCGGTGGAGGTGGCGCGGAGGCCGAGGCGCTGCCCACGGAGCGTTTCTTCGGAGGCATGGGCTTCGGGAGTGCGCGTCCCCCCTTGGGGGCGGCTTCCTTGCTCCGCTCTCGTTCCCCCGGCTCCTCCAACTCCACGCCAGACGAATCGTAGAGGCCACCGGAGACGGGCTCGTCCCTCGGCGCGGACTGGGGGCTGGCGGCCTGCCGGAGGGTGTCGTAGCCGGCGAAGAGCTCGTCCAGTCCGGGAGGCGGCTCGCGCCAACCGGAGCGAGGCGGTGGGGGTTGGCGGCGGCCGATGCGCAGCGCCTTCAGCTCGGGGACCTCGGCCTTGCGGTCCAGCGCGGCCGTGGACACCGCGAGCTTCACGCCCGTCCAGTCCTCGCCCGTGCGTTGGATGATGGAGGCGCGCATCCGCAGCGTGCCTTCCTCCAGCGTCCGGGGCAGGCGCAGGTCATAGGTCGGCACCCAGCGCGCGCCCGGGACGGCGTACTCCAGCGAGATGAGCGCCGGAGTCTCCCGGGGCCAGGGGTTGCCGGACAAGGTGAGGACGGCGGCGCGGTACACGCGGGCCCGCTCGCCCCGCACGGATGAAGAGGCCTCGTGCAGTCGCTGGCGCCGCAGCCGGACATCGGCCTCCGCGTCACGGTGCGCCTGCTCCAGCTCCAGTCTCCGCGCGTTCAGGGACGTCAGCTCCGTGTCCACGAAGGACGTGAGCGCCAGCAGCGCCGCCAGCGGGGCCTCGTGAGGGACGTAGGCGTCCTTCTTCTGCGGCGCGAAGGTGGGCTTGAGCTTGCCGATGGACTGGAGCTCGCGTTGAACGCCCTCCAGCCGCGCCACTACATCCGAGACTCGCGCGAGCGCCTCCTCGAGGGCGCGGTGCTCACCGGGGACGTCGACCTCGGGCGGGAGCTGGACGTCGAAAGTCGGCCGGATGGCGCGGATGGAGAGCCCGGGAGGCCCCTGTCGTACAGCGGCCCGGAGGGTTCCGGGGCGCAGTGACATCGGAAGTCCGTTGAGCTGGATTTCGGTGGGGACGCGGTCCTCCACGAGCTGCAAGGTGGCGATGCGAGTACACAGCGCCCCTTCTGCGTGAACGGTGACTGCATCCAGGATGGATGGCACGACGAGCATGCGCCCCCTCGGCTCGGGATGAAGTCGCAAGGCTAGTCGAGATGGGCGCCAGAATCATGCCCCCCACGGTGTCGTTCCGGCGGGAGGGGCGGTGTTGACGCTCCACTCCTACCGCAGCACCCGCCCTCCGGGCAGACGCAAGGCCACCCGGAAGCGCCGCGTCGTGACGCCCCGTCGGACCACGAGCCAGAAGCCCCGGCGTCGCACCCGCTCGCCCGCCGAGGTCAGCCGCCAGCGCGCATCGAAGTCCATCAGGACCCCGGACATCGAGGGAGGCAGTCGTCCCTCCTCCTGGAGCGATGCCGCGAAGCGCCGACCCTCCGCGAGCGAGTCGGGCTCGACAGACATGGGATGCGCGCGCGCCCACGGCTCGAAGCACGCCCTGAAGTCCGTGCCCAGCGCCGCCGCGAGCGAAGGCCATGCGCGCTCCACACCTCGACGGCGTTTGTGAAGCAGGGATTCGGACGCCGCGAGCACGCGGGCCGTGTCGAAGCCGGAGGGCACGGGCGCGCCCACGCCCAGGGCCTTGACGAGCTCCGCCTGGGCCTGGGCCAGCCGCTCGCGCGCGGTCATCCGTGGGACTCCGCATGCCATCGCGAGACTCCGCGCCGGAGCGCGGCTTCCATCGCGGAGAGTTCGGAGGCGAGCTCCGCTGGAGCGGGAAACCGGTCATCGCGCTCGAGCATCACCGGCACCGGCCCGAGCCGTGCCGACAACTGCTCCAGCAAGGCCAGCGGGCCACTCGACACCGGGTGCGCATGCGTGTCGTGGTACAGGCCGTCCCGCTGGACGCCGCCCGCCACGTGGACATAGGCCAGTCGCTCGCGCGGCATACAGGCCAGCACCGCGTCGGCATCGGTGCCGTGGTTGAGCACGTGGGCGTGGAGATTCGCCACGTCCAGCAGCAGCGAGGCGCTGGTGCGCGCGAGCACACCGGCGAGCAGCTCCGCCTCCGAGAACGCGGCGTCGGGCCACTCGAACAGCGAGGCCACGTTCTCCAGCGCCAGCGGCACCGGGAGCGCCGCCTGGACGCGCAGCACGTTCTCCGCGAGTACGTCCAGCGCCTCCTCGGAGCGGGGAAGGGGCAGCAGGTGTCCTGACTCGAGCCCTCCGGCGCGCACGAACGCGAGGTGCTCGCTGACACACACGGCGCCCACGCGTTCCGCCTGTCGCGCGAGCCAGGCGAGACGGCGGGAGTCGAGAGGCTCCGCGGAGCCGAGTCCCAGCGAGACGGCGTGCAACACCACCGGCACTCCTCGCTCGCGCAGGCGCATCAGGGGCTCGGGAACGGCGCCCGAGTCGGGCAGGTGTTCGGCGAGGACCTCCACGAAGCCCGGGGTTGGCAGCCGGTCGATGAACAGCGCGAGCTCCCTGCGCCAGCCGATGCCGACACCCTGGAGCGACAGGCTCGTCAATCGCCACCTCCGCAGCCGCCGCAGCCACCCCCGCCGCCATCGCCTCCGCCGCAGCCATCGCCTCCGCTGGACGAATCGCCGAACCCGAAGGAATTGCTCCCGGGATCCACTTCCCGGCGCATCAACTCGAAGTCACTCGTGGACATGGCGCCCAGGCCGAAGAGGGCCACGGCCATGCCGACGTCGTGCCCGTTCAGCATCTCGGGGGCCTCGGCGCTGCGCGCGGCGGTCCTCAGGGGCTGTTCCCGCCACCGCAGCTTCTGGAACACCGAGTCTCCCTGGCGGCTCGTCCAGACCCGCCGCGCGAGGAGCCCGATGCCGGCCGTGGCCACGCAGCAGAACACCACGAGGATGGCCACGGGCTTGTCGCGCTCCAGGCCCACGGAGATCTTCGTCAGGCCCAGCAGGAGCACCGCGAGGGTGGGGAGCGGCGGCAACCAGCGGGCGCGCCAGCCCCAGGTGTCATCGACGAGCCATCCGGGCTCGATGAGTGCGGGCTTGAGCTGTTGGATGGCGGGCTCGGCGCGCGCCAGCAGCTCGGACGACTTGACCTCGCCATCGGTGACGGCGCGGCAGACGATGCGCTCGATGAAGGCGGCGTCCGGGCGGCGAGAACCGGTGGCCTCGAGTCGCGCCCCATGCATGCGAACCGAGCCGTCGTGGAGGAGCCTGGCCAGGGCCGCGTGGACGACGGCCTTCGGGCCCGAGAGCATGGCGATTTCATAGGGGTCCGGGTTCCGGGGCAGGGCACCGGGGTCACCTCCGGGCTGGCGCAGCAGGTAGCGCAGCAGGAGTCCCACCAGGAACGCGAACGCGAAGAGAGCGGCGAACAGCTCGAGGAACTGCGGGCCCGACATCTCCAATGGATTCATCGTGGCGGCCTCCATGCTGGTTCACCCCCTCATGAAACGCACCGCGAAGCCGCTGACAGCGAGGGCCCGTGACGTCTTCGTGACGTCCCGGTGTCACCGGAGCGTCCGATGTCCGCGCCCTGGAGAGGAGCAGTCTACCGTGAAGCCGCCACGCCGCGCTGTGTCGCGCCGAGCGGGGCGCGCGTGAGCCTCAGCTCGGGTCCTTGCGCGCCACCGGTTCCGGGGACACGGGAGGGCGCGTGGGATTGCCCAGGCAGTCGAAGCCGACCACGGGAGGGAAGGTGCTGCTGGGGCGGTACTCCCAATGCCACGGCTCCGAGGGCACCGTGCGGCGGAAGCCGAAGCGGCACGCGTTCGCCTCCAGCCAGAGGTAGCGCTTCGAGGTGCGCTGGCCGATGACGAGGTCCACCGCGAGCCCTCGCTGGTGGTTGGAGCGTCCGGGCCGCGCCGCCTTGTTGCCACGTCCCCGGCGGTACTCCTCGTAGAGCCACCGTTGCTCGCGCAGGGAGCGGTAGCCGCTGGTGACTCGCAACACCAGACCGTCCTTCGTCGCTTCGGTGGCCATGCGTTCGAGGGCCGTCGCCGTGTCGCGATGCAGCCGGTGGCCGCCTTCGACCCGCACGAGCTTCGCGGCCTTCACCTTCTGACGCCGGGGACGGGACTCACCGGCGAAGGCGACGGTCGTGAACAGGCACGTGAGGATGACACTCCAGCGGAAGAGCGCGAGCGACATGGCGGAATCCGGTCTGGGGAAAGGACCTGACTCTCGCGCGTTTATTCCCGCAGGCAAGCAGGCGGGAAACCGAGCCCTCGTCGGAGTTTCCGGCGATCAGAACAAGGAGAGCTGCGCGGACGACGGTTTCTCCACGGGGCGTGGGAGCGTCTTGAAGCCATGGGCGCGAGCCCACTCCTCGCTCGGGCCGCTCCAGTGGTGCGCGTCCATCTTCGCGTGGCCCTTCTCGTCGAAGGCGACGCCCTCGGCTTCCAGCAGCTCGCGCTGTCTGTGTCCGTCCAGGCTGATGCCACCCGTGCGGTTGATGATGCGCTGCCAGGGGACGGTGGCCGAGCGAGCACCCAGCGCGCCCAGTGCATGGCCCACGACACGGGCATCGCAGCCTTCCTCGCCGAGGAGGGTCGCGATGTCTCCGTACGTGGCCACCTTGCCCCACGGTACCTGTTCGACGAGCGTGTAGATGCGCTCGTAGTAGTCGCGCTCGTCGCGCGGCGGACTCTGCGTCATGACGTTCGGGCTCCTGGGGGAAAGCTACCCATCCAGCGCGTCTCGACGCGAGCGCTAACCGCTGCGCGAGCCCAGGCCCGTGGCCTCGCCTGCTCGCAGCCGTTCGTGCAGCGTCCTGGCCTCCAGGTACCAGAACTGGACGTTGCCGAAGCTGAGGATGTCGCCGTCGCGCAGCGTGGCCACGCGGGTTCCCAGCGTGCCGGCGTTGAGGAAGGTGCCGTTGGTGGAGCCCAGGTCCTTCACCGTGCAGCGGTTCTCGGCCTCGTTCCAGCGCAGCTCCGCGTGCTGCTTGGAGACGGACGCGTCGTCAATGACGAAGTCGCAGTCCATGCGCCGGCCGATGGTCAGGTGGTCCGTCGAGTGGAGCGGGGGGAGCGTCACGACGCGCAGGTGTTCGAATTCGAACAGCAGGGTCATCATTCCGAGGCTGATGTCCTCGGGGTCCGCCATGCGGGTGGGCGCGAGCACCGCCGCCGAGGCTTCCGAGGGAGGGCGCTGGATGAGGGCGAAGGGCCCGAGCTGCCGCTCGAAATCCTTGGCGGGCAGTGACGCGGCGAGCGCGCGGAGTTCCTGGACGGACAGCACGCGGGGCAGCCTAGCGGGTCACCCCGCGTGCGCCCAGCGGCCCGGAGGGTGTCATGTACGGCTTTCGTTGACCTGCATGTCACGGGTTCCCTACATTGAGCACTTCATGGTGGGGGCCGGGCTCCGGGAGGAGCGCCGGCCCTCAATCTTTAGTGAACCAGGGAGTGGTGGAAGGAGCTGTGTCGATGGCGAGCGGGAGCGACAACATCCCGATGACCCCCTCAGGACTGCGCAAGCTCAAGACGGAGCTCAAGCATTTGCAGTCTGTCGAGCGGGGTAAAATTTCACGGGAGATCGAGGTCGCCCGGGCCCATGGGGACCTGCGCGAGAACGCCGAGTACCACGCGGCGAAGGAGAAGCAGTCGCACATCGAGGGTCGCATCCTGGACCTCAACGACTGGATTGCGCGCGCCGAGGTCATCGACACCAGCAAGCTGGGTGGCGACAAGGTCGTCTTCGGGGCGACCGTGGACCTGCTGGACACGGAGACGGACAAGCCCGTCACCTACCGTCTCGTGGGTGAGCTGGAGGCCGACCTGAAGAAGCGGTGGCTCGCCGTCACGTCGCCGGTGGCCCGGGCCCTCATCGGCAAGCGCAAGGGCGATATCGCCACGGTGCAGAGTCCGGGTGGGACGCGTGAGTTGGAGGTCCAGGAGATTCGCTTCGAAGACCCCGAGGACGAGGCCCCGCCCAGCGAGGGCTGAACGTCAGCGGTATCCTTCTCGAGAGAAAGCCGACGGGGGAGCGGGCCTGAGCTCGCTTCCCCGGTCGCGTTTTCTGGGAGACGTCACCCCCGTTCCGTAGGATGGATGGACGTGACTCACGCGTGAACCATCCGCTCGCCAGTCTTGTGGGACCCCTTCGGTACGCGTGCCAGCGTGACTTCGCCATGCTCGCGACCTTGAAGGACCTGACGTCCGTCATGGAGCGCGCGCTGGCGGGAGCCAGCGGTGTGGACTCCGAGGCGCTTGGGCACCTGCGCGCGGCGTTGCCCTATGTGGACCATCCCACGCCCGAGCGCCGCAAGGCCGCGCTGCGTCGCGTGGTCATGGCGCTGAAGCTCAGCGGCATCGCATTGCCCGTCGAACTGGACGGAATCGCCCAGGCCGCTCCGAGGTCCGAGGGACCTGGTGAACCCGGGCGAACCGGAGACGCCTCACGGACGCGCGGGCAGGAGGCCTTGCTGGAGCCTGCAGCCCGTGGCCGAACGCGCGTGGGGGCGGAGAGTGGCCCTGTCGCGCCGCCTCCGGGCTACGTGCAGACGCCTCCGTGGAAGTCGAACGACCCACTGCCTCCCACGCCTCGCGCGAAGGCTCCCGAGCCCCGCTCGACGACCGGTGTCGCGTCGCCGACGGCGAACCCTCGGTCCTATGGCGCGGAGGCGGGCCTCGCACGACCCGGCAACGCGCAACCTGCTCGGGGAGAGATGCGCCCGGGGGGACGTGGCGCCCGACAGGCCTCGCTCGACACGGGCGCGGAGTCCGGGGCCCCTCCGGCCAAGGCGAAGAAGGAGCAGCGCAAGAAGAAGCGCGCCGTGGCGGCGGAGGCGTCCCGCTCCGAGGCGAAGCTCCTGTCCATCGCGCCGCGCTCCGGTCCGCTGTCCTCGCCGCTGAAGACGCTCGGCAAGCGCCTGGGGCCTCGGCTCATCTCCGCGCTGGACAAGAAGGGCCTTCGCCGGATGGGCGACATCCTCTTCCTATTGCCGCGCTGCTACGAGGACCGCAGACGTCTGCGCACCATCGCCGAACTGGAGCCCGGGGAGCGCGGTGTCACCGTGGGCATGGTGAAGGTCGCGGACTACGTCCCGGGCAAGCAGGGACGGCGGATGTTCCGCGCCGTGGTGGGAGACCGCTCGGGCAGCATCGCCGCGACGTACTTCCACGCGGGCCCCTGGCTCAAGAGCCGCTTCACGGTGGGCAAGCGCATCGTCCTCTCCGGTGAAGTGCGCGCGACGATGAATGGTCGCGAGATGGCGCACCCGGAAATCGAGCCCGCGGAGGACATGGAGTCCGCCACCTCGGTCCACTTCAACCGCATCGTCCCCGTGTACCCCGGCTTCGAGCGAGGCGAGCAGCGCTCCTTCCGCGAACTGGCGGCGCGCGTCGGCGAGCAGTACGCGCACGAACTGGAGGACCCGCTGCCTGCGGACCTGCGTCGCCGGCTGGAGTTGATGGGGCTGCCGGAGGCGCTGCGCTTCATCCACTTCCCACCGGACGCGGCGGACCTGGAGTCGCTCGACGCGCACCAGAGCCCGGCCCATCGCAGGCTCGCGTTCGACGAGCTGTTCTTCCTCCAGTTGGGCATGGCCCTCAAGCGTCAGGGCATCAAGGCGGAGGAAGGCATCTGCTTCGATGTGTCCGCGCCTCGCCTGGAGAAGGCCCGCGCCGCGCTGCCTTTCCAGCTCACGGGCGCCCAGGCACGCGTGGTGGAAGAGCTGAGTCGGGACATGGCCCGCGCCGATCCGATGAACCGGTTGGTGCAGGGTGACGTGGGCAGCGGCAAGACGGCGGTGGCGATGGTCGCCGCGATTGTCGCGCTGCTGGACGGCTATCAAGTCGCGGTGATGGCCCCGACGGAAATCCTGGCCGAGCAGCACGAGCGCACCTTCCGCAAGGTGCTGGCGCCGCTGGGCTTCCAGGTGGGGTTGCTCAGCGCGGCGGGGACGGCGAAGTCGAAGCGACAGGTGCGCGAGGCCGTGGCCCGAGGCGACATCCACCTGGCCGTGGGCACGCACGCCCTCATCCAGCAGGACATCGCCTTCGCTCGGCTGGGGCTCGCGGTCATCGACGAGCAGCACCGCTTCGGCGTGCTCCAGCGTCACTCGCTGATGAGCAAGGGCCCCAAGCCGGACGTGTTGGTGATGACGGCCACTCCCATTCCCCGCACGCTGGCCATGACGCTGTATGGGGACCTGGACCTCTCCATCATCGACCAGCTCCCGCCGGGACGAACGCCCATCAACACGCGCGTCTTCAACGACAAGCAGCGCGCGCGCGTCTACGAAGCGATCGCCACCGAGCTGACCAAGGGGCACCAGGCCTACGTCGTGTATCCGCTGGTGGAGGAGTCGGAGAAGCTGGACCTGGAGGACGCGACGCGCGGCGTGGAGAAGCTGCGGTTGGCCTTCCCCCAGGCGAGCGTCGGCTTGCTGCACGGGAGGATGAAGGCCGAGGAGAAGGACGCGGTGATGGAGGACTTCCGCGAGAAGCGGCTGCAGGTCCTCGTGTGCACCACGGTGGTGGAGGTCGGCGTGGATGTGCCCAACGCCTCGGTGATGGTGGTGGAGGCGGCGGAGCGCTTCGGCCTGTCGCAGCTCCACCAGCTCCGGGGGCGCGTGGGCCGTGGCGCGGCGGCCAGCTTCTGCTACCTGGTGGCCAACAGCGCGCGCTCGATGGAGTCTGTCGAGCGACTGGCGGTGATGGAGCAGAGCAGCGACGGCTTCGTCATCGCGGAGAAGGACCTGGAGATTCGCGGGCCCGGCGAATTCATGGGCACGCGGCAGAGCGGCCTGCCGGAATTGGCGGTGGCCAACCTGGCGCGGGACGGAGACCTGCTGTCGATGGCGCAGGTCGAGGCCCGTCGCATCCTCGCCAGAGACCCGGAGATGGAGTCCCCCGAGCATCAGAGTCTGGTGAAGGCGCTCGATGAACGCTGGGAAGGACGACTCGCGCTGGCTCGGGTGGGGTAGGGCGTTCGCCTCGCGCTGCCCGTCCCCCCACCCACTGGCCGAGCTGCTGCGGGAAGCACAGGCCCGGGGCTCGAACACCGTGGGGGCGCAACGCACCGACCCTGGTAGGG
>NZ_JABUMQ010000206.1:0-19918 GCF_013336645.1 Myxococcus sp. CA039A
GCCCCACGCCAGCACCGTGCCGTCCGCCTTCACCACCACCGTGTGCTGTCCCCCGCCCGCCGTGACGCCCTTCACCAAGGACACCCCCGTCACCCGCATCGGCGCCAGGCGCTGCGTCAGGCTTCCATCCCCCAACTGACCTCGCTGGTTGTTCCCCCACGCCCACACCGAGCCATCCACCCTCAACGCCACCGAGTGCTGGCCTCCGCCCACCACCGCCTCCACGTCCAGGAGCCCGGGGACCTGGGTCGGCGTCAGGCGCTGCCCCGTCGTCCCATCGCCGAGCTGGCCGTAGGTGTTCTGTCCCCACGCCCACACGGTGCCATCCGACTTGAGCACCACCGAGTGCGAGCCACCGCCCGACAGCGCCGTCACGCCTGTCAGTCCCGCCACGGCCACCGGCAGGGAGCGGTTCAGCGTGTCCCCCGTGCCGAGCTGACCGTCCGCGTTTCCACCCCATGTCCACACGGCGCCGTCCGCCGTCAGCGCCAGGGAGTGCGCATTGCCCGCGGCGATGGCCACGACATTGAGGAGCCCTTGCACCTGGGTGGGAACCAGGCGCTGGGACGTCGTCCCATCACCCAACTGCCCCGTGGCGTTGAGGCCCCACGCCCACACCGTGCCGTCCGCCTTGAGCGCCAGCGAATGCGAGAAGCCTCCCGCGATGCGCACCACGTTCGTCAGTCCTGGCACTCGCTGGGGCCACGCCCGACGCGTGGTGGTTCCATCCCCCAACTGCCCCCGGGTGTTGTCTCCCCACGTCCACACGGTGCCGTCGGCCTTCAGCGCGAGTGAGTGCAGCTCCCCCACGCCAATGGCACTCATCCCCAGCGGCCCTCGAATCCGTGTGGGCGAGGACTTCGCCGTCGTCGTGCCATCCCCGAGCTGACCAAAGGTGTTGCCACCCCACGCCCACACCGTGCCATCCGCGCGCAGCGTCAGCGTGTGATTACGCCCCGCCATCACCGTGCCTTGACGGGAGAAGCCTTCCGCGGCGCGGCTGGAAGCAAGGTCCTCGGGAGGCGGAGTTGCCCCTGGCTCGACGCAGCCCGACAGCCACAGCGCTCCCAATAGACAACCCCAGACAGCCACGGCGGCACCACTGCGCACACGGCTCATGTCTCCCCCCTCGACACGACTTGGAATGGACAGAGAAACACCAGACATGCACGCGAGACAAGCCTTTGCCTGGGACACCCACGGCTCGTCCACCCTCCCAGGTTGTCACCCCGGCCGGCCCACGTCCGGCATCCTCCCCGGCACTCGGGGTCGTCTGACGTGTGCATCCCAGCGTCCAGGTCGCCGGAGACCTCACCGGGCCAGAGGCGCCAGGTGGCGGGGCCGGCGTACGATGGCGCCATGACTCGAAGCCCGCCGTCCACCGCGCGCAGACGCGTCCCCTACTCCGGCCTCTGGCTCGACGGGTTCAGCCTGACGGCTGTCGCCGGAGGGGCGCTGCTCGCGGGCGGACAGGGCTGGCAGCGGGACGGCATCGGCGCCACGCCTCGCGCGTCGACGGGCGCGGCGTTCTGGGACACCTCGCGGGAAGAGTGGTTGGAACTCTCCCCGCTGCCCGAGCCCCGGCAGGACCATGCGGCGGTGGCGCTCCCGGACGGACGCGTGCTGCTCATCGGCGGACGGGACAACCCGACTCCGGAGCTGGACAGCACCCGCTACTGGGAGCCGGACACCCGGCGCTTCGTCCCCGGCCCGCCGCTGCGGGCCGCGCGCTCGCGTCCCGTCGCGCGCGTGCTCCCGGACGGCGCGGTGCTGGTGCTGGGCTCGGACCATGACAACGACATCGAGCGGGGCACACGCGCGGAAGTGCTGCGCCCCGGCGCCACGGCGTGGGAGCCCGCGGGCCAGACGGTTCGCATCTTCCACACCGGCCCCGTGTGCGTGAGCGGGGAGCGCGTCGTCATCGCCGGGGGCCGCGACAACGGCTTCGGCTTCGCCATCATCGAAGGCGAACATCTGGCGCCGCCCCTGAACCTGAGCACCGAACTCTGGGAGCCCTCGTCACGGGCCTGGAGGACCGCCCCCCATCCCCTCACAGAGGCCCGAGACGACGCCGAGGGCGTCACCCTCTCCGACAGGCGCATCCTCGTCGTGGGCGGCTGGCACCAGGGCACCTCGCTCACGAGCGCCGAGGTCTTCGACCCGCGCACCGAGCAGTGGACGGCGACGGGCGCGCTCGGCCTGGCCCGCTCCAGCTTCACCCTCACCGCGCTTCCGGACGGACGGGCCGCCGTGTCCGGAGGGCTGCGCTCGGACACCTACGCGGAAGCCACCGACGTGGAGCTGTGGAATCCGGCCACGGGCACCTGGAGCCCTGGGATGCCGCTGGCCGTGGGCCGCGCGGGACACCACGTCGTCCCGCTGGGCGAGGGCGCGTTCCTCGTCGCGGGCACCACGCGCGTGGCGCCGGATGGCTCGCTGGAGACGACTTCCGAAGTCTGGCGGCCCTGAAGCCGCGCCACCCCGTTACATCCGCATCCACCCCGACGGAGACAGACGCATGGACAACCCGGAGCTGGCCCGCATCCCCGGCGTCAACCCCCACGTGCCCGACGCGGCCCGCATCTACGACTACACCCTGGGAGGCACCCACCACTTCGAGGCGGACCGCCAGGCCGCGGAGTTCATGTTCTCGCTGGTGCCCTCCACCCGGAAGTGGTTGCGCATGTTGCGCGGCTGTCTGCGCACCGCCGCCCAGCGCCTGTCCTCGGACGGCTTCCATCACTGGGTGGACTTCGCCTCCGGCCTGCCGACGAGCGACCACGTCCACTCCGTGCTGCCGCAGGCCAAGGTGCTCTACAGCGACATCAATCCGCTCACCATCGCCACCGGCAAGCACCTGCTCGGCGACAATCCGCGCACGCGCTACATGGAATGTGACATCCGCTCCGCGGGGGACTTCCTGCGCCGCCCGGACGTCCAGGCCTTCCTGGATGGAGAGCGGCGCGTGGCCTTCGGCGCCAACGGCATCACCGTGTTCCTCTCCTCGGAGGAGAACCGGAAGTTCTTCCGCGATTTGTATGACTGGGCCGCGCCCGGCTCCAAGCTCTTCGCGACCTTCGAGACGAAGGCCCCGGGCCTGAGCACGCCGAAGTGGGAGCAGTTCGTCGGCATGTTCCAGAAGATGGGCGAGTCCTTCCAGCTCTACTCGCTGCGCGAGTACCTGGACCTGTGCGGTCCGTGGACGCCCGGCCCCGGCGGAGTGATGACGGTGCGCGAGTTCCTGGGCCTGCCCGTAGGCCACATCACCGAGGAGGACCGCGAGGGCGTCGGCATCGAGTTCTACGCGGTCATCCTCGAGAAGCGCTGAGCCCGCGCTCGTCCGCGAAGCAAGCCGGCGGACGAGGCCTACCCCCCGGGGCCCGTCTCCGGGAGGCCCACGGAGCCTCCGTCCGGCGCGCCGCGAAGCGAACGCCCGATGCACTGCAGTGCCGACTGCCTCACCACCGCTGAGTGCCTACCGTGTCGAGCAGGCAACGATCCGCGATGGTGAGGAGGAATCATGTTCCAGACGAGACGGCGTCAGGTGCTGGCGGGAGTGGTGTTCGGTACGGCCCTTGTCCTCGGAGGGTGCAGCTCATCCCGCTCCGCGAGCAAGGAGCAGCAGAAGGTCGACCAGTCCTGGCTGGCCCGAGTCCCGGAGTCGGAGCTCGGCGACGTGCGCAACGCCCAGGCGGAGCAACTCAAGGCCCAGGATGAAGTCACCCGCGCGGACGTGGCCGTCAAGGACGCGGAGCGCGCGGCGGAGGTCGCCCAGCGCAACGAGGAGGCCGCGAAGCTCTCCACCAAGGCCAACCAGACGGCCGTCGAGGCCGCGCAGGCCACCGGCCGGGCGTCCAACATCTCGCAAGCCCAGGCGGAGCTGAAGGCCACCGAGGGCAAGCAGGCGGCCGCCCATGCCCAGCTCGAGTGGCGCCAGCGCGCCATCGAGACCCAGAAGGCTCGCAAGGACCTTCGCCAGCGCGAGCTGGAGCTGGCCGACGCGCGCCTTCGTCAGGCCGAAATGGAGGCGCTGAGGAACAGCGATGACGTGCGCGCCAAGGACCTCTCCGAGGCCGAGTTCACCAGCGCGGTGGCCAACGCCCAGCGCAACACGGAGGAGGCCCAGCGACTGGTGGACCAGCGCCTGGGTGAGGAGCGTCAGGCCCGAGGCGAGTGGGAGAAGCTGCGCGGCGAGGCCCGGGGCTACGGCGGCAGCGGCACGTCCGACGGGGAATGACGCGCGGGCGACGACTTCCGGCCGCTACTTCGGCGGCGGCCGGAAGACGTACTGGAAGATGGGCTCGTCCTGGCCGGGAGGATATTGCGCGTCCAGGAAGGCGAAGTACGCGTGGCCCGCGATGAACGGGTCCTCCATGCTGTCGTAGAGGACCGACACCTGCGTGGCCCGGCCGGACGCATCCACCTGGACGCGCAGCTTGAGGTTGCCCTTGAGCTCCGGCAGTTCCTTGAGCCGCTCCATGTAGAGCGCCACCAACCCCAGCGACACCCGGTTGTAGATTTTGTCCGCCGCGCCCCTGGCCGGCGTCGCGGGCAGACGGAAGCGCCGCACCAGCTCCGCCGTCTCGGCTTCCGCCTCCGGCACCTTCCGCTCGGGGGCGGTCTGCGCCGCGCGGTAGGACACCAGCGCGTCCTTCCAGCGCGCCTGCTTCAAACACAACCGGGCCCGGCGCACGTGGATGTCGGAGCGCTCCGGCGCCCGCTCCGACGCCTTCACCAGGAAGCCCTCGCTGGCGGTGGCGTCCGCGCGAGCATCGGTCAGCTCCGCCAGCCGCAAGAGCGGCTCGGGGTCCTTCAGCTCCACGTCGATGAGCCGGACCAGGGCCTTCTCCTCGTCCGCCGGGCGCGACAGCTCCGCGTAGACGCGGGCGAGCAGCGCCAGCGCCCCGGCCTCCGCGCCGCCCAGCTCCACGTACCGCTCCAGCGAGCGCGCGGCCTTGTCCTTCTCGGAGGCGGAGAGCCACAGGTCCGCCTGGAGCCGGTGCGCCTCGCGGTCCATGGGCTTCAGGGCGACGAGCTTCTCTCCCGCCAGGGCCGCCGCGCGCACGTCCTTCGCCGCATGGGCCAGCGCGGCCAGCTTGCGCAGCGCCTCCGGCTGCTCCGGCCAAACCTCCACCGAGCGCGACAGCTCCGCGCGCGCCTCCGCCTCCCGTCCGGGCTTCGCCGCCAGCAACAGGCCCAGCGCGGTGCGCACCTGGGGCGCATCCAGCTTCGCCAGCGAAGCGCGCAGGCGCGCCTCCGCCTCCGCGGGCTTCCCTTCCGCCTGGAGCAGCAGCCCTTCCCCCCAGAGCGCGGGAGCGAAGTCGGGCGACGCCCGGCGCGCGGCGGACAGCGGACCTCGCGCCTCCGACAAGAGGCCCCAGCGGATGTAGATGAGCCCCATGCCCAGATGGGGCCAGGGGTTCTCCGGCTCCAACGTGGACAGGGCCTTGAGCTCGTTCCAGCAGGTGTCCGCCGGGAAGGCGAGCCATGCGCGGTACACGCGTGGCATCAAGTCCTTGGGCCTCGCGCGGCCCTGCTCTTCCAGCTCACTGTCCAGCACGCGCAGCGTCCCGCGCACCCGGGCCGTCTCCACCTTGCGCAGCATGCCCATCACCTCGTCGGCGCCGGGCTGCGTGCTCTTCGCGCCAGCCGCGCCGGCCGGAGCAGCCAGCAGCAGGGACAGCAGCAGCAACACGCGCGGCGGGGAGAGGGACACCATGGAGTCGCGCGGAAGATACCAGACGGCCTCGCGAGAGCGGCCCGCGACGAATGAGCGCATGCCTGCTCCCCGGCCAGCCCCTCGCGGTCATCCCGACCCCAGGCCCGCTCCAGAGCGAACCGGGGGCATACCGAGCCTCGGGACACGAGCCTCGCCCCCACCGCGCGCCGGGCGGGTGTCACCCTGGCGCGCGGCGGTGAGGCGCGAGCCGCTCCAGGGCGTCAGGCCCGGAAGCGGCTCGTCACGACGGACGACTCAGCCGATCTCCACCTTGCAGGTGGCGCTGCAGCCGTCGTTGCTGCGGGTGTTGCCGTCGTCGCACTCCTCGTTGGCCGGAGCGTCCTGCTGCACCTTGTTGTCGCCGCAGCGAGGGCCGAACACGCAGCCGCGAGCGCACTGCCCGTAGCCACCGGCGTTGATGCCGTCGTCGCACTCCTCACCTTCGTCCGGCACGCCGTTGCCGCAGGTGGCGCGGCAATCGGTGCGCTTGGTGACGAAGTCGTTGAGCGTCAGCTTGTACGAGGACGCCGTGGTGTGGCGCTCGGCCTGGTACACGACGACTTCGTAGATGCCGCCCACGGTGAGGCCCAGCGCGGAGGCCTGGCTCGACACGTTGACCGAGTCCTCCTGGGCGCCGTGCACGCCGCCCAGGTCCAGCGCGAGCTTGCCGTTGATGAACACCCACACGTCGTCGTCGCCGCGGAACGTGAGCACCTCGGTGCCCTTGTACTCGAACCAGTAGCGCGCCTCGCTGGTGAAGCTGAAGTTGTGCCCACCATTGCGCGGCTGCTCGAAGCCCGCGGCAATCCAGCCCTTGCCGTCCACGGGGAAGAAATCCGGGTCGTCGAACACGTACGACTCATCGGGCTGCTTGGCCAGGTCCAGGGTCCCCACGACGGTCTGGTTGATGCCCGCGGCGTCGATGTACCACTGCATGAAGGGGGCCTCGCCATGCGTGGTGGTGGAGCCCGTCAGCTTCGCCAGGCCGGGCTTGCCGCCGGGGTAGTCCTTGCCGTTGTAGCTCCGCACGAGCTCCGTCTTGACGATGCCCTTCTCGGAGCCATTGGCGTTCTCGAAGTCGATATGGCCCTTCGGGACCGAACCCGAGGCCGGCAGGTCCCAGCCACGGAAGTCACGGTAGACGACGGGGATGGAGATCACGTCCGGCGGCGTCTCCTCGATGAGCCTGCACACGAAGCCTTCCTCGAGCTTGCACGTCGCGGAGCAGCCGTCGTTGGAGCGCGCGTTGCCGTCGTCGCACTCCTCGGACGTGTCGTTGGGCAGCATGATGCCGTCGCCGCACGTCGCCTGGCAGGTGCCACCGGTGCAGCGCGGCTCGCGCTTGCACAGCGGCGAGCAGCCATCGCCCATGTCCTTGTTGCCGTCGTCGCACTCCTCGGTGCCCTCGACAATCATGTCGCCACAGGTCGTCCGGGTGCAGACCGCGCCCACCGTGGGGCACTTCCAGCCCTCCTCGAGGCGGCACTCGGAGTTGCAGCCGTCGTTGTTGGCGACGTTGCCGTCCTCGCACTCCTCATCACCCACCTTGATGCCGTCGTTGCACCGGGCGGCGTGGCAGCGACCGCCGGCCGCGGGGCAGTTCCAGCCGGCCTCCACCGTGCAGGTCGCGCTGCAGCCGTCGTTGGACGACACGTTGCGGTCATCACACGCCTCGGGAGCCTCCACGCGGCCGTTGCCACAGCCGAACTTGCGGATGCAGGGCTGACCCGCGACATCGCAGACCCAGCCGTCTTCGATGGCGCACGTCGCCGTGCAACCGTCGCCGGCCACCTTGTTGCCGTCGTCACACGCTTCACCCGTCTGGAGCGTGCGGTCGCCGCAGGTGTCGACGGGACAGGTGCCGCCGTCACAGAGGACGGGGCCACCATCACCCCCATCGGGGAGGCCGGCGTCGGGCTTGCCAGCGCCACCATCGCCTCCGCAGGAGGATGCAACTATCGAGAAGAGAAGAGAGGCGAGTACGAGACTCGCGAGCCGCGTTCCAACAGGGGGGACGGTCGCCATAGACACCGATGCTGGAAGTGCGCGCGGTGCGTGTCAACGCGGTTGCGCATTCGGCATCCCGCACCCTCCGTGAAAATGCAGGAAATGCGCAGATGTGCAGGAAGAGCGGACTGAATCACCTGTTTTCGTGTCTCAGACCCACATTCCCTTCCATGGCAGCCGTGTCCGGTCCGGACTCGATTGCCCTGGCTCCCGTGCCAGGGGGCCTGTCTCACGGGTGTCTCAGCGCGCGGCGTTGCGCAGATACTGGGCGTAGAAGCGAACCGCGTCCGCGTAGGCCGTCACGGCGATGCGCTCGTCCTTGCCGTGGATGCGCGCCAGGTCCTCGCGCCGCAGGTGCGCGGGGAAGAAGCGGTAGACGTTGTCGCTCAAGCCCACGAAGTGCCGCGAGTCGGTGGCGGCCACGTTGAGGTACGGCGACACGAGGACGTCGGGAAACACCTGGCGCAACGAGCGCTCCAGCTCGCGCCAGGATTCGGAGTCGGTGGGAGACACCGGCGAGGGCTCGCTCTGGAAGTCCAGCGTGCCCACCTCCACGCGCGAGTCATCCACCGTGGCCCGGACATGTGAGAGCACGCCTTCGACGCTGTCGCCCGGGAGGATGCGGAAGTTCACCACCGCGCGGGCGCTCGCCGGCAGGACGTTGTCCTTCACGCCGCCCTCGAACACGGTGACGGCCGTCGTCGTGCGCACCGCCGCGTTGGTGGTGGGACTGGCCGTGAGCCGCCGCACCACCAGCGGCTCGGTGAGCCACAGGTTGGCGAAGAGCAGTCGCATGCCAAAGGGCATCTCCGGCCCCACGCGGGTGAACAGCTCGCGGCTGCCACCCTGGAGCCGCGTGGGCATGGGCGCGGCCTCCAGCCTCGACACGGCGCGAGCCAGCACGCCCACGGCGGTGCTGGGCGGCGGCATGGACGAGTGGCCACCTTCGCCCTTCACCGACAGCACCACGCTGACGAAGCCCTTCTCCGACGTGCCCACCAGCGCCACGGGCGCGCTCACGCCAGGCACCGTGCCGGACATGATGACGCCGCCCTCGTCCAGCACGGACTCCAGCCGGACGCCGCGCTCCTGGAGCCGCTTCGCGATGACCACCGCGCCCTCCCGGCCGCCCACCTCCTCATCCGCGCCGAACGCGAGCAGCACCGTGCGCCGGGGCTTCTCCCCCGCCGCCAGCAGCGCCTCCACCGCCTCCAACTGCGCCAGCACGCTCCCCTTGTCGTCCAGCGAGCCGCGCCCCCAGACGAACCCGTCCGCCACCACCCCGTCGAACGGAGGATGGGCCCACGCGCCCTCGGTGCCGGGCGTCACCGGCACCACGTCCAGGTGCCCCAACAGCATCATCGGCCGCAGCGAGGCGTCCGTGCCCTGCCACGTGTAGAGCAGCGAGTGTGCCCCCACCACCTCGCGCTTCAGCTCGGCATGGACACGCGGGAAGTGCTCCGCCAGGTAGGCATGCAGGGCCGCGAAGGCCTCGGCGTCCGCGGGCACGCCCTCGGAGGCGGCCACCGTCTTCAACCGCAGCGCCCCCGACAGGCGCGACGCCAGGGCCTGAGCGTCCACCGTCAGCGCGGTCGCCGCCTCCGGCACCACCTGCCGGGACTTGAACGTGAGCGTCCGGGCGACGAGCACGACGGCGAGGACACCGACCCCAAGGGCCATGGACAGGAGAAGTCGTTTCATTGGCAGGTGCGCCACGCTACCAAAGGCGCCACCCCAGGATGGGGAACCTCCAGGACGGCCGAACCGGCCTCTCGAAATATGAGAGAACCCCTCGCCCTTGTCCTGGGGGAATCACATGCAGTACTGCTAGATAATTCCAGCACAAGAAATGTCAGGCTTCCCCGTATAGTCGGGAGACTGGTCCATGAGGTGCGCAGGTGAAGACTCGACACGCAGCGCGGTGGCAGCTCGTCCTGGCGTTGGGAGTGGGGACGCTGCTGGGGGGATGCGGCAAGAGTGACGAGGGCCCGGGGCTTCCGGCGGAGCCGTCCTCGGTGGAGGCGCAGGCCGCGGATGCCCAGGCGCTGGTGACGTGGACACCTCCGACGAGCGACGGTGGGCACCCGCTCCTGTACTACGTGGTGCGGTGCCAGCCCGCGTGCGGCGGCGCCATCGTCAGCGCGGGCGAGCGACAGGCCACGGTGATGGGCCTCAACAACGGCTTCGCCTATCTGTTCAAGGTCTCCGCGGTGAACGCCCGGGGCGAGGGCACCTCCTCCATCCCCTCCGTGCCGGTGATGCCGATGCCGGGCATGGCCATCAGCAACCCCACGGTGCCCGGCCAGCCGCGCTCGGTGCGGGCGACCGCGGGCAACGGGCAGGCCTACGTCAGTTGGCTGCAGCCGGCGAGCTACGGGGGCCGCGCGCTCACGAAGTACGTCGTCACCGCCGAGCCCGGGGGCCGGTCCGTCACCGTGGACGCGCCCGCGGCGAGTGTGAGCATCCCGGACCTCACCAATGACAGGCCCCACGTCTTCACGGTGCGGGCCGTCAACGAGGTGGGCGAGGGCCCCACGGCGCTCGTGGGCCCGGTGACGCCCAGGCCCGGCGGTGCGCCGTCGAGCTGGGTGTCGGGCTACTACGTGGGATATCAGCGCGCGCAGCTGCCGCCGGAGGAGGTGGACTTCTCCGGCCTGACGCACATCATGGTGGGCCGCGTGCGTCCCCGCTACGACGGGACGCTGCACACGGACTTCGACGTCACCGTCTACGAAGGCCCCCTCATGGCGAAGGCGCTGTCGGCGGGGGCGCGGCTGGCGGGGAAGAAGTCCCTGCTGATGGTGGGCGGCTTCGGCGAGCACGATGGCTTCGTGCAGGCGTCCACGGGGGAGAGCCGCATCGTCTTCGTGAAGGAGCTCATCAAGGCGATGGAGGAGCTGGGCTACGACGGCCTGGACCTGGACTGGGAGCCCATCAACCTGCCGCCCGCGGGCAATGATGGCGAGTTGCTGCTGGCCCTGATTGACGAGCTGCGCGCGGCCCGCCCGGACATCATCATCACCGTGCCGGTGAACTGGCTGAACTCCAACTTCGGGATGCCCGAGGTGGAGGAGAAGTTCATGGCCCGGCTCGCCGAGCGCGTGGATCAGCTCAACATCATGTCCTACAAGATGAGCGGACACTGGGGCGGCTGGGAGAGCTGGCACTCCAGTCCCCTCCGGGACGAAGCCCAGAACCGCCCCACCTCCGTCGCCTACTCCGTGGAGGGATATCTGAAAGCGGGCGTGCCGCGCGGCCGGCTGGGCGTGGGCATCGGGTTCTTCGGCACCTGCTGGCAGGGCGTGACGGAGCCCCGCACGCCGCTGGACGGACGGCCCGACGTCAACGAGGGCCAGAGCGACAACGCGATGAGCTACGACAACATCATGACGTCGTACTACAGCGCGGAGGCGCGGCACTGGGACGAGAAGGCCGCGTCCCCGTACCTCTCGTACCCGTCCGTGAATGGCCCGGGCCACTGCAACTACATCTCCTACGAGGATGGCCAGTCCGTCTTCGCCAAGGGCCAGTGGGCACGCGCGCAGGGCCTGGGCGGCACCATCATCTGGACCATCAACCAGGGACACCGGCGGGGGCAGCCCGCGGGCAAGCAGGACGAGCTGCTCATGGACGTGAAGCGCGCGTTCCTGGACCCGTGAAAAGGCCCGGGGGCACGAAGCGGCGGCTGGCCGTGCTTCGCGCCCCCAGGAGTGTCACCCGACGTCGGTGACGACGACGTGGCTCAGGGCTGCGCCTTGGTCTGCGCGGCGGCGGGCGCCGGGAAGCCCCGCTTGCGCATCAGCGCGTTGATGCCGGCGTCGCGGCCGCGGAACGCGCGGTAGCCCTCCGCCGGGTCCACGGTGTTGCCCACGGAGAAGATACTCTTGCGCAGCTTCTCCGCCACCGTCTTGTCGTAGGCGCCCTTGCCCTCGGTGAAGCCCTCGAACGCGTCCGCCGTCAGCGTGTCGGACCACAGGTAGCTGTAGTAGCCCGCCGAGTAGCCGTCGCCCGCGAAGACGTGGCCGAACTGCGGCGTGCGGTGGCGCATGACGATTTCCTTGGGCATGCCCAGCGACTTGAGCGTGTCGCGCTCGAAGGCATCCGCGTCGATGCTCACGTCGCCGGCCAGGTGCAGCTTCATGTCCACCAGCGCGGAGGACAGGTACTCCACCGTGCCGAAGCCCTGGTTGAACGTCGCGGCCTTCTCGATGCGAGACACCAGCGCCTGGGGGATGGGCTTGCCCGTCTGGTAGTGCAGCGCGAAGGTGTTGAGCACCTCGGGCGTGGCCAGCCAGTGCTCCAGGAGCTGCGAGGGGAACTCCACGTAGTCGCGCGCCACGCTGGTGCCGGACAGCGACGGGTAGGACACCGACGAGCTCAGGCCGTGCAGCGCATGGCCGAACTCGTGGAACAGCGTGCTCGCGTCCTCCCAGGAGATGAGCACCGCCTCGCCGGGCGCGCCCTTCACGAAGTTGGAGTTGTTGGAGACGATGGTCGTCACGTCGCCCCGGAACCGCTCCTGGTTGCGGTACGCGTTCATCCACGCGCCGGAGCGCTTGCCCGGCCGCGCGTACGGGTCGAAGTACCACAGGCCCACGTGGCGGCCCGTCGCCTGGTCCTTCACCTCCCAGACGCGGACATCCGGGTGGTAGACCTGCACGTCCGTCACCGGGGTGAAGGCGAAGCCGAACAGCTCGCCGGCCACCCAGAACATGCCCTCACGCAGCTTCTCCAACTGGAGGTAGGGCTTCACCTCGTTCTGGTCCAGGTCGTACTTCGCCTTGCGGACCTTCTCCGCGTAGAAACGGTAGTCCCACGGCTCGATTTTGAGCTTCGCGCGCTCCTTGTCGGCCACCTTCTGCATGTCCGCGACCTCTTCGCGGACGCGGGCCACGGCGGGCTTCCACACCGCCTCCATCAGCTCCATGGCGCGCTCGGGCGTGCGGGCCATGGCGTTCTCCAGCCGCCAGTGCGCGTGCGTGGCGTAGCCCAGGAGCTTCGCGCGCTCGGCGCGCAGCTTGAGGACTTCCGAGATGATGGCGTTGTTGTCACGCGCGTCCCCGTTGTCGCCCCGGTTGACGTAGTTGCGCCAGACCTTCTCGCGCAAGTCGCGGCGCGACGAGTACGTCAGGAACGGCTCCATGGAGGAGCGCGTGTTGGTGATGATCCACTTGCCCTTCTGGCCCCGCGCCTCGGCCGCGGCGGCGGCGCCCGCGCGCACGGAGTCCGGCAGGCCCGCCAGGTCCTTCTCCGACTCCAGGACGACGGTGTAGCCCTCCTCGTCACCGAGCACGTGCTGGCTGAAGGACGTGTAGAGCGACGCGAGGCGCTGGTTGATGGCGCCCATCCGCGCCTTGGCCGCCCCGTCCAGCTTCGCGCCGGAGCGCACGAAGCGCGTGTGGTGCAACCACGCCAACCGCTGCTGCTCGGGCGTCAGCTTCGCCTTGTCGGGGGACTGGTAGACGGCTTCGATGCGACGGAAGAGGCCCTCGTTCTGGGTGATTTCGTCCTCGAAGGCGGCGAACCGGGGCGCCATCTCCCGCTCCACGGCCTGGAACTCCGGGCTGCTCAGGGACGAGCCCCAGATGCCGTACAGCGTCTCCACGTTGGCGTACGTCCGGCCCGCGTTCTCCAGCGCGGCCAGCGTGTTCTCGAAGTCGGGCGCGGCGGGGTTGCCCGCGATGGCGGCCAGCTCCCGGCGGTACTCGTCCATGGCGGCTTCGATGGCGGGCTTGAAGTCCTCCACCTTCACCTGGGCGAAGGGAGGCACGCCGCCGTGCGGGCCGGACCACTTCGCCAGCAGGGGAATCGAGGGGGCCACCGGCGCGGCGACCTCGCTCGAAGGGGCCGGCGCGGCGACTTCCGGGCGGGGCTCCGGGGACGTCGTCGCACAGCCGGAGGAGACGAGCGCGGCCACACCCGCGCTGGCGAAGAAGAGGTTACGCATGAAAAGTGGTTCTCCCGACGAAAAGGGGTGTGCACCAAAGCACGGAATCGCGGCGCCCAACACGTTCCGGGGGCCGCCTCTTCCCGACCGAGGACAGACGCCCCGACGGCCGGGTGAGGGGCCGCTCGAAGCGGGCTAGAGGGGAGGAGCCATGCCGGGGTGTCCCGGCTCGCGCACGTCGGCAGGAGCCTCCTCATGGGGAACGCACCGGGCACCCGCCCGTCCAGGACCCGAGCGCCGCTGCCGGCGCTGGTGGCGTTGCTGCTCGTCGTGGCGACGGAGGCCGGGGCGGACTGGCGGTGGGAGTACAGCTCCCCTGCCCCGCTCTTCCTGGACCGCAGCTACGTCTTCGGCTCGCCCAACCGCATCCGCCGACAGGGGGACCCGGACTCGCCCGCCCCGCTGCTGTTCGAGGCGCAGATTGCTCCCAATCTCTTCTTTCCCCAGCTCCACAACGGGCACTTCCGGAGCAAGGGAGGCGAGTGGTTCCTCACCGCGGTGCTCACGCCATACATCCGGCTGCGGATGCTGAATACGGACAGCAATCCCGTCATCCCTCCGTCCTACGTCCCCAAAATCACGCTCCAGGTGGCGCACCTGCGCGTGCTCCCGGGCTCGCGGGGGAAGGACGGTCCGGGGCGGGGCCTGGCGCTCGCGGCCAACCTCACCGTGGGCCACTACTCGAATGGCCAGGAGGGGTGCTTCTTCGCGAACCAGGAGGGCACAGACCCCGAATGCACGCCGGCACAAGGAGAGCTCCCGCTCAACGAGCTGACCGGCAGCTTCTCCACCAACTTCCTGCGCGGAGAGCTGCACGCGCGCACCGCCTTCGCGGTGGAGCCGGACCTGGACAGCGCGTGGCTCGTGGGCGGCGGCTCGTTCCTGGAGCTGAACACGACCATTGGCCCTGGCGGCATCACCGAGGAGCAGCGGCGCGTCTACGGCGATGGGAACTGGGGCGTGAGCCTCCTGGGTGAACGCATCTGGAAGCAGCACCGGTTCCGACTGGAGTGCGCCCTGTCAGCGCCCTTCGGGGAGACGCCGCATCGGCGCGCCACGGTGAGCGCGGAGGTCGCCGCGCTGCCGTACTGGGGAGCGGGCTTCGGCCTCTTCGCGCGCTACGTGTACGGCCAGGACTCGTACAACATCCTCTTCCTGGAGCGCGCGAACTTCTGGCAGTTCGGCCTGGTGTTCGAGCTGTCTCCGGGAGCCCGACTGAAGGCCGAGGACGCCGAGACGGACGCGGACAAGCGGCGGCCTCCGGGCTTCCGCTGAGGACCGAGGCCCGGGGGTGTGTCATCCTCCCGCCGCCCATGAACGCTCCGAGCACGTTGCAGGAACGCATCCAGAACGCCGGCCTGCTGGCCAAGGTCGTCCCCGTCGAGGAGGCGGTGAAGCACGTCACCGACGGGAACACGGTGGCCATCAGCGGCTTCACCAAGTCGGGGGAGCCCAAGACGTTCTTCCCCGCGCTGGCCTCACATCTGGCGAAGACCGCGCCCCAGACGCGCATCACCCTGCTGTCGGGCGCCTCGCTCTCCGAGGACGTGGAGGGCCCCATGGCGCCCTTCATCGGCAAGCGCGGGCCGTACATGTCCTCGTCGGCGTCGCGCCGGCGCATCCACGCGGGGGAGATGGACTTCACGGACGTCCACCTGTCCGCCTTCGCGCGCAACATGATGTACGGCTTCTACGGCGACATCGACGTGGCGGTGGTGGAGGTGTCGCGCATCCGCCCCAACGGCAGCGTCATCCTCACCTCGTCGGTGGGTGTCAGCGCCGAGGCGCTCGCGAAGGCGAAGAAGATCATCCTCGAGGTGAACACCTCCGTGCCGGACTACACGGGGTTCCACGACATCGTCCTGCCCACGGTGCACCCGCACGTGGGCTGGCCGCTGCCGCTGCTCAACGTGAGGGACCGCATCGGAAATCCCTACGTGGAGATCGACGCGAGCAAGGTGGTGGCGGTGGTGGAGTCGCGGACGCCGGACCACCCGGTGCCGTTCAAGGCCGCGAACGCGACGGACAAGCGGATTGCCCAGAACGTGGTGGCGTTCCTCATGCGCTGCCGCGAGCAGTTTCAGTGGGGCAAGCGCCTGCCGCCCATCCAGTCCGGCGTGGGCAACGTGGCCAACGCCATCATCGGCGAGCTGTACGCCTCACCGTTCCAGAAGATTCGATTCTGGACCGAGGTGTTCCAGGACGGAATGCTGCGCTACGTGGAGGACGACGCGAAGTTCGAGTACGCGTCCGCCACGGCGGTGTCCTTCTCGGCCGAGGGGCGCGCGCGGTTCCAGCAGATGTTCGAGCGGTGCCGGGAGCGGCTGGTGCTGCGGCCGATGTGGCTGTCGAACAGTCCGGAAATCATCTCCCGCCTCTTCGTCATCGCGATGAACACGCCCATCGAGGTGGACATCTACGGGCATGTGAATTCGACGCACATCGACGGCTCGCGCATCGTCAACGGGCTGGGCGGCTCCGGAGACTTCTTCCGCAATGCGTACCTCAGCATCGTGCACACGCCTTCGGTGCGGAAGCTGAAGGACGGCCGGACGGTGAGCTGTGTGATGCCGTACGTGCGGCACATCGACCACACGGAGCACGACATCAAGTGCGTCGTCACCGAGCACGGCTACGCGCTCAACATGGACATCCGCTCGCCGAAGCGGCGGGCCACGGACATCATCGACCAGTGCGCGCATCCGCACTTCAGGCCGCTGTTGCACGCGTACCTGGACATGGCGGGACCGGGCGACGAGCCTCGCGCCTCCGACATGAAGGTGCTCGATGCGTGGTGGCGCGACTACGACGCGCTCTGCCGAAACTTCCCCGGGGAGTCCGAGGCGGAATGACGAAGCGGGACGACCAGGAGACACAGCCCCCGGAGCCGCTCCCTGGAAAGACCTCCGAGGCGGGCTCGACGACGCCGTCTCATGGACAGCGCGAGGAGGAAGTTGCGGCTCGCGACGCAGCCGCATCGGGGAAGTCCGCGAAGCAGCGACGCAACCGGCGCGAGATGGACGAGTCCGACGCACCCGACGTGCCCGGTGCGGGGGAGCGCAATGGACGCGAGCCGTGTCCTCCCGAGGTCGCACAGAAGCTCCGCGAGTTGGACCGGCTGCGCAGGAGTGGCCGGTACACGACGGCGCTCGCGCTGGCCCGCTCGCTCGCGGAGGCGCATCCGAAGCTGGGGCGCGTCCTGCTGGAGCTTGCGATGACGCTCGGCATCTGGGGGAGCGCTCCCGCCGAAGCCCTCCCCTGGTTCGAGCGCGTCCTGGAGCTGGCGCCCGGACATCGCACGACACGCCTGCACCGAGCGCTGTGCCTCGCCCGGCTGGGTCGCCATGTCGAGGCCGTCGCGGACTTCGATGCGCTGGTGGACGGCGGCTATCGCAAGGCGCTCGTGCTGCACATGAAGCGCGCCGAGTCTCTGGAGGCGCTTGGCCGAGACACCGAGGCCGAGCAGGACTGGACGCTCGCGCTCGTGGAGGACGCGGACAACCCCTGGCTGCTCCAGCAGCGGGCCGCCGTCCGCGCACGACTGGGAAGGATCGCCGAGGCCATCCAGGACCTCACTGCCGCGCTCGCCCTGCAACAGGGAGAGGGCATCGACCCCGAGCTGCTTCACGAGCGGGGCCTGCTACGCGCCCGGCTCGGCGAGGTCGACGGCGCGCGCGCGGACTTCCAGGCGGGACTGGACGCCCTTCGCCGGGGAGACCCGAGCACGCTGCCAGACGCGCTGCGTTCGGCACTCCAGGCGCTCACCGCGACCTGAATGGAAGAAGAGGGGCACCATGGACAACAGTCTTCGGAATGAAGTGCTCAGACTCCTCTCGCTCCACATGGACGTCACCAGCCCTGGTGGTGTTGGAATCGACAAAGCCTTTCCGGGTCCCGAAAAACAGAACATCAGCCACATGACCCTCACGGAGGCCAGGCAGGCGGGAATCACAATGTATGGAGATGCTTCGTTTTCCATCGACACCTACATGGGGAGCTTTCCGAGCTTCGCGCATTTCGTGACCACGGTGATTGTCCATGAAACTCGTGGCGCTCAATCACTCCCCGGAGTCGAGCTGGAACAAATCGAACCGTGCAGAATCCTGGCGACCGGCAACGAGCAACTGTATGCAATAAATTGCAACGGCAGCTACGCCACCCTCTTCTTGCAGACATCCTAGGGTGCCTGCCGACCCCTCAGCGGCTCAGACTCCAGGGAAACCAAAGTCTTTCACAGACTCTGGACCGGAATCCCCCGCCTGCACCCGCAGACAGGAACTGTGGCATGCTCCTCATGCAACCCCATGGAGCGCCTCATCCCTCTGGAGGAGCAATGCGTTCATTGTTGGTGCTGGGTCTCACCGTCCTCGGATTTCAGTTCGGCTGCGGAGCAGGCGAAGCCGACCCAGGAATGCAGTCCGATTTGACATCACGCGAAGACTCACTGGTTCGCTGCATCGCCGATTACTATATCACTTATTACAGTGACGCCACCTACACCACGGCGGTCGGCAGCGAGCGGTGTACTTGCAACAGAACACCCACGCGCACTGGCGTTCAGACCGACTTTGCGGTCGAAAACTATTACGAAGAGTGCCTCTGACGCGCGGCAGCCACCTCGTAAAGCCAGACAGCAACCACTTGCGCTGCCGTCAAGCAGCGCAAGTACACTCCCCCGCCACGCGGGAGCTGCTGTTTCAGCGAAACGCGATGGGCTCGAAGCGCTTCCCGTCGCGCGAGGACGCCAGTTGGTGGGCGAACACCGTCCATAGCTGGCCGCCAGCGACAACGAGGCGGGCGGCGCCGGGGGCGAGGAAGGGCAGCTTCAGGGCGACGCCCCGATCCTTCTCCATCCGGAGCACCTTTTCTCCGACGCTGACGAACAGTCGGTTCTTGAAGAAGGCCAGCGAGTGGATGCCGTCCTTGGGGAGCACGAGCTTCTGCGCCTTGCCCTTCTGGGGCAGATACCAGGCGTGCTCGTCCGTGTGCAGGTAGACGCCGTGCTCGGGGGCGGCGCACAGGCTCCGCACCGGAGCGCGCGTGGCATGACGCCGAACCAGGGCTCCGTCCTTGAGCACCCACACGCCGTCGTTGCCGAAGGCGAAGAGCGTGCCCTCGTGGACGAAGAGGCCGCGCAGGCCGGATTGCTCTTCTCCTCCGACGAGTTCAAGACGCAGCCCCTTGCCCTCGCGCACCAGGCGCCCCAGGCCGTTCTCGGAGCAGAGTCCGAAGAGGACGCCGTCGTGCACCACGCCGTCCACCAGGTCCAGGCCCCCGGGACCGCTGACCTCCTTGAGCTTCCAGCTCGTGCCGGTGCCTTTGAATGCGAGCGCGGACACACCGAAGGCGGACAGGCCCCACGGCGCTCCCAAATCACGCAGGACGGGCGCCACGTAACCGTAGGGCAGTGCCTTGGGCAGCTTCCTCCGGGTCCACGTCTTGCCGTCGTGGATGAGTAGACGGTTGAAGTCGACGTCATAGGAGAGCCCGTTCGCCTCCAACTCGTCCTCGTCCACGTCCACGTCTATCTGGCCCAGCCACACGACGTCGTTCCACGGCTGGTTCCACTTGATGTCTTGGTCGAAGTCCCACAGGTCGTCGCCGGCGACGTAGCCGTGGTCGGAGTCCGGATGGGGCGTGCCCGCGAGCACCACCACCGTGCCTTCCGGGGTGACATGCACATCGGCGAACACCTGGGCCGTGGAATACACGTCCGGCGCGGCCTGCTTCTTGGGAGCCGGCGTGTCGGCGCGATCGGACATCGAGTCGACTTTGGACGGACGGGGCTTGGGCATGGGAGCGCGCTCAGTATTCCTTCAGGAGTCTACCGGCCGTCTCGAAGCGCAGGTTCTTGAACAGCGTGGCGAGCTTCGGCTTGGGAATCAGCTTCTTCGCAGCGGCCTCGATTCGCAAGAGCGCGAAGGCGTGCTCGTCGCGCGAGTCGAAGGCCGGCGACACCGCAACGTCCTCGCGCGAGTAGCGGACACCGAGGAGGCAGTCCTCCGACAGCTGCCCGCGCGGTTCGATGACTACAACCACGTGCATCCTCACAAGGGCCTGAAGATGCGGTCCCCTATCGAGTACCGACGTGCCGTATCACCCCATTGACTGTGTCCGATTTGACGGCTCTCCCGCACTTCGTGTGGTTCCCGTCTGGGGCAAGGACAGATGCGGCAAACGGCCAGCAGGGCGAATACACCCTGGGAATGGAACCGCTGTACTCCCTTCCTGGCTGCCGCATGGAG
>NZ_JABUMQ010000207.1:0-19676 GCF_013336645.1 Myxococcus sp. CA039A
CTCCCCGCCCAACCACCGCGCCGCCGCCGCGGGCAAGAGCCCGAGCACGGCGGGGAGCACCACGCAGTGGACGACACACAGCGCGGAGAGCAGCTGCCCCACCCCATCCCAACGCGAGGGCGCGGCGAGACTTCGTTCCAAGGAACTCAACAGGACACCTTCTCCAACGGGCGGAAATCAGGAGGCACCGGGAACGGAGCCTCGGTCGTGTGGACCAGTCGCAGGATGCGGCCACGCCCGTCGACATACGTCCGCGCGCGCCGCAGCTCCGGCAGGTGCGCGTCCGCGTCACGCCACCGGTCGAGGAAGGAATTGAAGTCCTGCACCGCCAGGACCCTGTCTCCCAGGGCCGCCCGCGCCTCGGCCAGGAGCAGACGGAAGTGACCGCAACCCGGTCGCGCAACCACCAGGGCCCGGGCCAGCTCCAGCGCCTTCTCCTCGCGCTCACCGCGCAGCCGGGCTCTCGCCAGCGTCTCTCGCGCGGGGCGGGAGAACGGCGCGGGCCCCGACGCCCGAAGCCGGCGCTCCATGCGCCACGCTCGAATCAACGTGGCCTCCGCGCGGCCTCCATCTCCCCGCCGTGCCTCCAGCGAGCCACGCAGCTCGTTCTCCGCCACCTCGAGCACCCGCGCGACATCGCGAGGGCACAGCGCGCGTCCCTCCGAGCGCCGCACCTCGGACAGCGATGGCTGCAACTGCTCGAGCGCCACGCATGCACGCTCCACGTCCGACAGCCGTCCCCCATCCAGCGCGTTGATGCCCCGCGTATACAGTCGGACACCGTCGCGAAGGACACGCTCGGCGGTGGTGAGCTCGCCGGCGAACTCCAACTGCACATCCGCCGCCGCTCGACAGAATCCGAAGCGCAGGTGCGTGGCCACCAGCGTGGTCGCCGCGAACAGCAGCGCCTGCGGCTCGCCTCCGGCCGACTCCACGCGCTGACGCAGCCGCCGCGCCCACGTCTGCGCGTCGCTGTACTGCCCCGCTTCCGCGCAGCCCTGGCTCAGCAGCCGCATGGCCAGCTCCGCGCAAGGCGCGAAGACAGCGGGCAGCGACTCCCTCGCGAGGTACACGTCATCCGCCTCCACCGCGGCCTCCAGCACGCGGTAGGCGGCGTCCGTCTCGCCCAGCCGGCCCAGCAGTCGTCCCGAGGCCAGCAGCGCGAAGCTGGCTCCCGGCGCGAGCTTCGGCAGTCGCAGCGCGCTCTCCCGTGCCGCTTCAGGCCGGGCACTCGGGAGCATGGTGCTGACCCAGGCGAAGTGGACGCCGGAGTGGTCGGGGTTCGTGCGCAGCAGCTCGCGCAGCATCACCTGCGCATAGGGCTGCCCCTGGCCAGGACGCCCATCTGGCTCGTAGCCATCCGCCAGGAAGCCGGCCAGCAACAGCCGCGCCTCGGAGTCCTCCGGATAGCGGTCGACCAGGCTCTCCATCTCCCGCACGAAGGCGTGGCGCCCGTTCGACGGGCCCTTCTCCGCGAGCAGGCTGGCCGCGACGATGTAGCGCTGTTCGACATCCGGCAGCCCCTCGCTCAACGCGAGCGCTCGGGCCATCGCGTCGGCCCGAGCAGCGGCGAAGCGCGCTCCAGCCCCCCGCGTCAGCGCCAGGCCCCACCACGCCATGGCCAGCTCCGGGTCCAGCCGGGCCGCCTCCGCGAAGGAGCGACGCGCCTCCGGGCCCCAGCCCAGGTGCAGCAGGCTCAAGCCCTGGTCGAAGTAGGCCTGCGCCAGCGGCACACGCGTGCTCACCTTCAGGTGAGATGTGCCCAGCCCCTCGCGAAGCGGCGGTCGAGGAAGCGCCTCATCCGCGACGTCCTCCCAGGCGGCCTGGACGTAGACGGATGGCTCATCGTTGCGAAGCAGTCGCGACAGCATGATGTCCTCCCAGTGCCCCGGAAGCCGAGGCGCCACAGGCGTTGAAACCCAAATCCAGTGAGCGGATGCGCGTGCCGAGCCGCCACCACGCGGCGGCCAGCGTCTCTGGTGGAACAGCGGGCGCCTTGCGCCGAGCCGCCACACAGACGCGCCTCCATTCGAGTCCCACTTCCCGGGTCACCCAGTCTTCGTGCCCGGCGAACCACTCGGCGAGCCCCGCCAGACTCCGACGGACCTCGCGTCGCTCCTCCACGGTGGCGGGAGCGCGCCACGTGCCCAGCTCACAGGCCCGGTACGTCGGACCCGACGGGGCACGCTCCAGCCAGCGAGGGGTGAAGCCGTCCCGTGGGACGAAGACGGCCTGACCGCACTCGCACAACGCGCCGAAGCCCCACAGCGACAGACGACCTCCGTCCGGCAACGCGACGGAGTACGCGCTTTGACCTTCCACCCCCTCGGGCCGCGCGTGGCGGACGAGGCCGCGACGCATGAGGAGGTTGCCCTCCGGGCAGAGCACGTCCTGCCCGAGACACCACAAGGTGACGTCGAACAACCGGTCCGCGTCCCGATGGACGTCGTGAGGGAGAATCGGTAGGGCTTCGGCGATGGACATGCGGGCCTTTCGACTCAGCTCGCGGACTTCTTCGCGGGGCCGGAGCGAACGGCGACCTCGCCGAACAGGGCCTTGGGGTCCACCGCGCCGCTCCCCTTCTTCGAGAGCACCGCGTTGATGGCCCGCACCAGCTTGCCGCGCACCCGACGCGGCAGCGGCTGGTCCGCGAGCGCCGCCTGGAGCTGCTGCCCGCTCACGCCCCTGCCACTCTTCGGCTTGGCGAGCGACAGCTCCGTGTAGCTCTTGCCCTGCGTGTCCTTGTTGCGCCGCTTGTCGGAGCGCTTGCGCTTGAGCGTGCGGTCCGTTTCGGCCTGGGCCTCCAACTGGCGCGACAGGCGCAGCAGCGTGTCGGAGGCAATCTGCTTCTCGGTCAGGAACTGCTGAAAGGCTCCCATGGTCTTCGTCTCCAGGAGGGGCCGGCACGAAGCCGGCCCCGAATTCAGGGTGAAGCGCCGGGGCACCCGCCCCGGGCTCGCGGCTAGTGCTCGTGGCCCTCGTGCGACGCCTCCTCGATGACGAGGTTGACGGACGCCGCGGACGTGGGGCCGAAGGTGAAGGTGTGCGTGCCGACCGTCAGCGGGACGACGTGCCGTCCCTTGATTTCGGTGCACGTCTCGGAGCTCTTGGTGCTCTCCTCGATTTCCACCGCCGCGCCGCTGCCGTTGGTGATGGAAACGGGGACGTCCGCGCTGGTGTAGAGGACGTAGTCCGTGGCTTCCGACGCGGCGAAGGTGACGGAGCCCGTGCGGCCGCCCGAGCCATCCACCAGGGTGATGTCGTAGCGGCGGTGGTCGTTGGCCACCAGCGGAGGCGTGCCCGTGGTGGTGGCGAGGATGGGGACGGCAGGACCCTCGCGCAGGTGCTCGCACCCCTCGACGTCAACGGGCTCCTCGGGCTCCTCGTCGTCGCCGCAGGCGGCGGACAGGAGCGCGGTGGACATCAGGAGGGCGGCCAGAAGCTTCTTGTTCATGTGTGTAGCTCCACGTGGATGGACAGCAGGTCCCCAGCCACCAACGCCGCCACGGACCCCACCGGTGAAGGCGGAGCCAGAACGGACACCGGAGGCGGGGTGGGAATCGCGCGGAACACGCGCGACACGGGGGCGAGAGCGTGCACGCAGGGGAAACGGGCCATCCGGCGGCGCGTCGCGCGACCGCTGACGCACGGCTCCATTTCCTGGAACCGGACGTCAGTCAGTGGCCACGGACCGCGGCCTTCTCACGGCGTGACTGTGCCGGTGGCGAGGGACGCGTACCCTGGGTGATGGCTCAGGCGCGAGGCGGAGAGGCCTTGGGGGCCAGATGCAGCCGGGCGACAGGCTCCGCATGGAAGCGGAACACCGCCAGCGCCGGCGCGGAACGGGTGGGCACCCGGGTGAGGACGGGGCTGCCCTCCACCGGAGGCGGGGCCTCCCGGCGGATCAACGTGTGAAGACAGTGCGCCTCGGCGCCATGGCCCGGAGGAGCATCCTCACGGGAGGCGAGCCGGACGTCGTCGAAGGACTCCTCGACGACAGGCGCCAGGTGCGAGCCACCCTCCTCCACGTGGACCACTTCCCCATGCTCCAGACACGTCGCGTGCTGGACCAGGGCGAAGTGCAGCACGTTCCCCATGTACGCCAGCGCACACACGGCCACGAGCGGCAGCGCCAGCAGGCGCGACCGGGCGAGACACGAAGGCGTTGGGCGAAGAGAGCGGCTCACGTGAAGGGATTTCCGGCGGTAAACGCAATGCGGTTGTAAGCCAGACGGAGCGCGCGTGCAAGTCATACGGAATCACACACATCACTCCGTGCCCCCGCACGCGGCGAGTGTCTCCACCGACGTCACACGAGGGCGTGGAGCCTCCGGCCGGCGAACGGGCGGGCCGCTGAGTCGGGGCACCACCGCGTCCAGGGGACTCGCGCCGATGGACGGTGGGCCCCTCGGAGAATAGGTTCGCCAGCTCCCGGGCTCGTCCCGGGCAAGCCGAGGGACAGAAATACCCGTGCAAGAGCTCATCGACGTGCTGCGACACCAGGCACGCCACTTCGCGCCCGAGCTGTCACAGCTCGCCTACAAGCGGGGTCTGGCGGTGACGCAGCTGGACGGCACCACCCGCCCCATCCCCATCACCGCGACGCCCGTCATCCTCGACGCCGCGGAGATCCGCCGTCGCGCGGAGCTGTCCGCGCGCCTGTCCTCCGCCACGGTGAAGATGGCACGCGCCACGCTCGAGGGGCCCGACGCCCAGGAGCTGCTGGGCGCCCTGTCCCCGCTCGAGCGAACGCTCGCCGAGCGCACGTGGCGGCAGTCCGCGCGACTGGCCACCACCCGCGTGGACTACTTCGTGTCGGGCGGGAAACCCTGGGCGCTGGAGGTCAACGCGACCATCCCAGCCATGCAGGGCTATTCGGACATCGCGGCCCGCTCGTTCATCGAGGTGGTGGCCCGGCACTTCCGCTATCCGGAGAAGGCCCTCGCCTCGCTGCTGGCCCTCAACGGCAGCAACGCGCTGGCGCTGTACCGAGCCCTGCTGGACGGCTACGCGGCCGAGCGCCCCGGGAAGTTCCCGGACACGGTGGCCCTGCTGTGTCGCCGCAACGACGCGCAGATCTCCGAGCTGCGCTGGCTGTGTGAGCGCTTCCGCGAGATGGGCGCGGACGCGGACCTGGTGCACCCGGACGAGGTCTCCGGCGACGACGCCTTCGAGGTGCGCGGCAAGAAGTACGACCTCGTCTATCGCCACCTCTTCGTGCGGCGGCTGGAGCAGACACCGTCCCCGTGGGTGGAGGACTTCCTGGGCACGGTGCCCGGCAAGAAGGCCGTGTTCCTCAACCCTCCCGCCTCGCAGGTGGAGGTGAAGTCCACCTTCGCGCGGCTGTCCCAGGCGCTCGCGGAGCCCGCGCTCGCCGAGGCCGCGGGCCTCACCGCCGAGGAGCTGGAGGCCGTGCGCACCTCGGTTCCCTGGACGCGCATCTTCAAGACCGGCCCCGCCTCGGGCCCGGACGGAGGGCAACTGGACGACCTGGTCGCCGAGGTGGCGAGGACGCCCGCTCGCTTCGTGCTCAAGCGGGCCTGGGACTATGGCGGCAAGGCCGTCTTCATCGGTCGCTCGGTGGGCACGGTGCCCTACACGGAGCGCGTGACGGCCGCGTATGGCGAGCTGCTGGGCTGGCCGGAGCTGTGCGCCCGCGCCGCGGCGGACCCGACGGGCGGCGGGTTCGTGGTGCAGGAAATCGTGGACTCTCCCCCGGAGGACCACCTGCTCTGCGAGCCGAACGGTACGGTGTTCCCCGCATCGTTCTTCGTGGACTACTCGGCGTACGCCTCCGTGGGGCTGGAGAAGCAGCCTGCCTGGGGGGGCGTGTGTCGGGGCTCCCTGGCGGAAATCGTGAATATCGTGGGCGGCGGCGGCGTGCTGCCACTCATCACCACCGAGGTCGCCTCGAAGCTTTTGCTCGCGTGGAAGGCGATTTAAGGGAAGCGTCCTACGGGGTCCGCGCACGCCCCGGGTGAAGACGCTATAAGCAGTGGCGCCGCCGGGCTGAAGCTCCGGCGCGAAAGGATACGGTTCATGGCCTGGGAAACTTCCGGATGGCAGACGGCCGAGAGCGACTCGGTCAACTCCGTGCTGGTGCAGGAGTCGAAGCGCGCGTTCATGACGCGCGTGCATGGGTGGATGTTCGCGGGGCTGCTCGTCACCGGCGTGATGGCCATGGCGACGCTGAGCAACGAGGCGCTTTTGCGCACGGTCATCAACTGGCGCCTGGGATTGTTCGGCGTGCAGCTTGTCGCGGTGCTCGGGCTGTCGTTCCTCGCGCCGCGCCTGTCGGGCCCGGTCGCCGCGGCGCTGTTCCTCGGCTACTCCGCGCTCACGGGGATGACCCTCTCCGTCATCTTCCTCATCTACACGGCAGGCAGCATCGCCCAGGCGTTCTTCCTGACAGCGGGCGTCTACGGCGCCATGGCCATCTACGGCACCGTCACGAAGAAGGACCTGAGCGCGTGGGGTACCTTCCTCTTCATGGGCCTCATCGGCGTGGTGCTGGCCGGCGTCGTCAACATCTTCGTGCGCAGTGACATGGTGTCCTTCGTCGGCGCCTGCGCGGCCGTGCTCGTCTTCTCCGGCCTGACGGCGTACGACACCCAGAAGCTGCGGGAGATGCACGCCAACACCGGCTACAGCAGCGCCGCCACGGTGAGCATCGTCGGCGCGCTGACGCTGTACCTGGACTTCATCAACCTGTTCCTCGCCATCCTCCGGCTGCTCGGTCGCCGTCGGTAGTCGGCCAGTCAACAGTTCCAGCCTTACGAAGCGGCGGCGCGTTCCCACCCGGGTCGCGTCGCCGCTTTTCGTTTTCGAGCGTTGACCCGATTTCCAGCCTTCTTTCCTCCATCCATGGGCACAGGAGGAAACCCGCAATGTTCAGGCCCCTCGCGTCATCACTCGTCGTGCTGTCCCTGCTGTCCGCCAGTCTGGCGTCAGCGCACGGCTCCATGGAGGTCCCCCTCAGTCGCGTCTACAGCTGCTTCAAGGAAGGTCCGGAGTCGCCCAAGTCCGCGGCGTGCAAGGCCGCCATCCAGGCCGGTGGCACGCAGGCGCTCTACGACTGGAACGGCGTGCGGCAGGGCGCGGCCAACGGCCGGCACCGCGAGCTCATCGCCGACGGCAAGCTTTGCAGCGCCGCCAACGAGAGCCACAAGGGCCTGGACCTGGCTCGCACGGACTGGCCCGCGACGCTCATCGCCCCGGACTCCAGCAACCGCTTCGAGTTCGTCTTCCACGCGACGGCGCTGCACGCGACGTCCTACTTCCATCTCTACGTCACGAAGGAAGGCTACAACCCGGCGCTGCCGCTGAAGTGGTCCGACCTGGAAGCCACCCCCTTCTGCACGCTGACGGGGAACGCCCTGCAGTCGAACAACCGCTACCGCTTCACGTGCCCCTTCCCGCAGGGGCGCACGGGGCAGCACGTCATCTATGCCATCTGGCAGCGCTCCGACAGCCCGGAGGCCTTCTACTCCTGCAGCGACGTGAAGTTCAGCAACACGCCGCCGCCGCCCACGTCGTGGAAGGAGCTGGGCGCGGTGCAGGCCCGCGAGGACCTGCCGGCCCGGAGCAAGGTGACGCTGCGCCTGTTCAACAGCGGCGGAGGTGACGCGGAGACGCACCCGCTCCAGCTCGACTCGGCCACGCCCGCGGCCACGTGGATGTACCTGCTGGCCCAGCGGGTGAACGCCAGCTCCAGCCGCGTGCAGGTGGGCGAGCTGCAATCCACGGGCGTCGTCAACCCCGTCAACAGCGCCACCGGAAACCGCGTCTACTCGCGCGAGGCGAGCGACACCTTCCAGCTCGATATCGAGAAGCCCACGGGCGGTGGCGGAGACCCCGCGCAGTACACGTACCCGAATGGCATCTCCAACTACGTGGCGGGAACGCTCGTCCAGGGCACGAACGGGAGCATCTACCGCTGCAAGCCCTTCCCCTACTCCGGCTGGTGCCAGGGCTCGGCGCCGTACTACGCCCCGGGCACCGGCAGCCACTGGGGCGACGCATGGGAGTTCGTGCGCTGAAGCGGACGTCCGCTGTCACGACGTGAGCCCGCACGCGGGCCGCGACACACCCGAGGGCGGGGAGCCGACAGTCGTCAGCTCTCCGCCTTCTCCTTGCGCGCGAAGGGCATCACCAGCCGCGCCACGGGGCGGCCCTGCATCAGGTGCTCCTCGACGATTTCGGGCACGTCCTCCACCTTCACTCCGCCGTACCAGGTGCCCTCCGGGTAGACGACCACGGAGACGCCAAAGGAGCAGGTGTCGAGGCACCCGGCCGCGTTGGCGCGCATCCGTCCCTTCACCCCGCGCTTGTCGAGCTCCGCCTTGAAGGCCGCGCGCACCTCCTCCGCGCCCTTGGAGGCGCAACAGCCCTTGGGATTCCCATCCGGGCGGCGGTTGGTACAGACGAAGACGTGGCTCTGGAACGGAGGAGGCATGAGCGCCTCCTAACGCGCTGGTTCCCCGAAATCGACCCCCACCTGTCCGCCGGACAACGGACCGAACAGGCGGGCAGATGACGAATCGGGACGTCGCCCCTAGCCAGCTACAGGGATGATGCACAGACTTTCAGCAAACGTCCCCCAGTGATCACGCTCGTTTGCATCGGAGTGACGCTACATGCCTCGCCAGCTGTTATCAGCAAACGTAGAGTCCCCCTTGACTTGGCGCGGAAAAGGCCCCGAATCTGCCCCTCCTGGCTGGTCGTGCTACAGGCCGCTACGCCTTTCCCCCGCACCGAGGCTCGCCGGCGGAGCCACATTTAGTAGTGTGTGCGACACTTCCCAGCACTACTAGTGGGGTCAGTGCTGTTCTTGATCAGCCGCCCCCAAACGCGTATTGATCCGGCCGCCTGGCCAGCGGCCAGGCAATCTCCCCATCTGCGGTCCGGGGCTCGAGCCCCGCCACGAAACACTTCGCGAGTCCACTCCGGAGTCGTCCACGGCTGTCCGCGTGACGTCCCTGGAACCTTCGGAATCTCGCGCCCTTAGCGTTTCGCAAATTTTGCATCACAACCCAGAGTGTATTTTTGGAGGGTGGCGACATGGAGAAGGAGCTGAGTGCGAAGCCCCTGGTGAGCGGGAAGGAGCGGCGGGCGAGTCGCGGCAAGGCGAAGGTCGCCGCGACGGGGCTGAGCGTGGAGCGCTACTTCACGACGCCTGGAGTGGACCCGGCGGACGAGCTGGCGTGGGAGTACCGCAGCGCGAGCATCACCGGTGAGGACGGCAAGGCGGTCTTCGAGCAGAAGAACATCGAGGTCCCCCGCTCCTGGTCGATGCTGGCGACGAACGTGGTGGCGTCGAAGTATTTCCGGGGCACGCCGGGGACGGATGAACGTGAGACGAGCGTGCGCAAGCTGGTGGCGCGCGTGGTGGACACCCTGTCCCGCTGGGGCGTGGAGGGGGGTTACTTCTCCGCCGAGACGGACCGCGAGACGTTCCACGCGGAGCTGACGCACCTGCTCTTGCGGCAGAAGGCCTCGTTCAACTCGCCGGTCTGGTTCAACGTGGGCGTGGAGGCGCAGCCGCAGTGCTCGGCGTGTTTCATCAACAGCGTGGATGACTCCATGGAGTCCATCCTCACGCTGGCGCGCACGGAGGGCATGCTCTTCAAGTACGGCAGTGGCACGGGCAGCAACCTGTCCACCATCCGGGGCAGCAAGGAACTCCTGGCGGGCGGCGGCACCGCGTCCGGGCCGGTGTCGTTCATGCGCGGCTTCGACGCCTTCGCCGGCGTCATCAAGAGCGGCGGCAAGACGCGGCGCGCGGCGAAGATGGTCATCCTCAACGCGGACCATCCGGACGTGCTCGAGTTCATCCGGTGCAAGTCGAACGAGGAGAAGAAGGCCTGGGCGCTCATCGAGGCCGGGTATGACCCGTCGTTCAACGGCGAGGCGTACGCGTCGGTGTTCTTCCAGAACTCGAACAACTCGGTGCGCGTCACCGACGACTTCATGAAGGCCGTGGTGGCGGACGGGCCGTGGCAGACGCGCACGGTGCGCGAGGGCCAGCCGCTGGAGACCTTCCGGGCAAGGGACCTGTTCCGCGAAATCGCCGAGGCCGCGCACCTGTGCGGCGACCCGGGGATGCAGTTCGACACGACGGTGAACCACTGGCACACGTGCGCGGGCACGGCGCGAATCAACGCGTCCAACCCGTGCTCGGAGTACATGTTCCTGGACGATTCGGCGTGCAACCTGGCGTCGCTGAACCTGATGCACTTCCGCGACATCGCCGGCGACTTCGACGTGCCCGCCTTCAAGCACGCGGTGGACGTGCTCCTCCTGGCGCAGGAGATCATCGTCGGCTTCTCGCGCTACCCCACCGAGCGCATCGGCAAGAACAGCCACGACTACCGGCCGCTGGGGCTGGGCTTCGCGAACCTGGGCGCGCTGCTGATGGCGTCGGGCCTGCCGTATGACTCCGACGCGGGCCGCAACTACGCGTCCGCCATCACCTCGCTGATGTGTGGCGAGGCGTACGCGATGAGCGCGCGCATGGCGGAGAAGCAGGGTCCGTTCGCTGGCTACGCGAAGAACGCGGAGCCGATGCTGGGCGTCATCCGCAAGCACCGCAAGGCGGCGTACAACGTCCCCGCGCAAGGCGTGACGGCGGAGCTGCACGCGGCGCAGAAGGCGGCGTGGGACGTGGCGCTGGCGCTCGGCGAGGTGCACGGCTTCCGCAACAGCCAGGTGACGGTGCTGGCGCCCACGGGGACCATCGGCTTCATGATGGACTGCGACACCACGGGCATCGAGCCCGACATCGCGCTCATCAAGTACAAGAAGCTGGTGGGCGGCGGGATGCTGAAGATCGTCAACCAGACGGTGCCGCAGGCGCTGGAGAAGCTGGGTTATCCGCAGACGCAGGCCCAGGACATCATCAGCGCCCTGGACAAGGCGGACACGATTGAAGGCGCACCGCATCTGAAGTCCGAGCACCTGGCGGTGTTCGACTGCGCGTTCAAGCCGGCGAAGGGCTCACGCAGCATCCACTGGATGGGCCACATCCAGATGATGGAGGCGTGCCAGCCGTTCCTCTCCGGAGCCATCTCCAAGACGGTGAACATGCCGGCGGACTCGACGGTGGAGGACATCGAGAAGGCCTACATGGAGTCGTGGAAGCGCGGCCTGAAGGCGGTGGCCGTGTACCGCGACGGGTGCAAGCGCACGCAGCCGTTGAACACGTCGAAGGAGACGGTGAAGGACACGCGCAAGGCCCCGGTGGCCGCCGTCGTCGAGCCCGCGGTGAAGCCCGAGCCTCGCGCGGTGCGGCGCCGGCTGCCGGACGAGCGGCGCTCCATCACCCACAAGTTCTCCATCGGCGGCCATGAGGGTTACCTCACGGTGGGCATGTACGAGGACGGGACGCCGGGTGAGCTGTTCATCGTCATGGCGAAGGAGGGCTCGGTGGTCAGCGGGCTGATGGACAGCTTCGCGACCAGCATCTCCCTGGCGCTCCAGTACGGCGTCCCGCTGAAGGTGATGGTGGACAAGCTGAGCCACACGCGCTTCGAGCCGAGCGGCTTCACGGGCAACCCCGCCATCCCCATCGCCAAGTCCATCACCGACTACATCTTCCGGTGGCTGGAGCTGAAGTTCCTGCCGAACGAGGACGCGGTCGAGGACGCCATCCTCGCCCCAGCGGACGCGCCGGCGACGCAGCCCGCCCTGCCCGCGCAGGTGACGTCGCTGTCGCTCCCCGCGCAGAACACTCGCGCGACGTGGCTCAACCAGGCGGACGCCCCGCCCTGCCACACCTGCGGCGCCATCATGGTGCGCAGCGGCGCTTGCTATAAGTGCGGCAACTGCGGAGCCACCAGCGGCTGCAGCTGAAGCCGTCGGACGCGGACTTCCGTGAAGGACGACAAGGGCTCCGGGACCATGCGTTCCGGGGCCCTTGCCATGTGCGGTGTACCGCGCGGGCGTCAGTCCCGGGTCAGCGTGACATCGTCCACCTGGATATAGGTGTCCGTGCCGGACGCCCACAGGCCCGCGAACAGCTCCACCGAGTGGTTGGCGCCCGAGTCGAAGCTCACCGAGAGCTGTGTGTAGCCCGACAACGGTTGGGTGTAGTGGACCTCGGAGAGGACGGGGCCGCCCCTCGGCAGGCGGGCACCGAAGTAGCCGTCGTTGTGCGCGCCGGACGTGCGCACCCAGCCCTTCAGCGTGTAGCGCGTGTGGGGCGTCACGGCGGCCTCCTGCTTGATGGCATGCCAGCCCTGCGTGCCCCGGGCCCAGGCGTTGTTGGCGCCCGTCCGCGCGAAGCCCGCGCCCCGGTCGATTCCGGCGTTGCCGTCCGCGTACCAGGGCGACGTCGCGCTCGTGGACGCCTGCTGCTCGAAGCCCGCGTGCGCCACCAGGTTGGTGCCCCGCTTGAGGCTCACGTCATCGAGTTGCAGCCAGGTGTCTTCGGTCGCCCAGAGGCCTCCGTACACCTCGACGATGGCGTTTGGGCCGGAGTTGAAGGTGACGACCTGCTCCGTGTACGCCGGCAGAGAGGCGAAGGCGCGCTCACCGAGGATGGGGCCATTGCCGGGGCCGCGTGCTCCGAAGTAGCCCGTCGTGTTGTTCGCGGACGTGCGGACCCAACCCCGAAGCGTGTAGTCGGTGTGCGGCTGAACGACGACGCTCTGCTTCAGCGCGTTCCAACCGGAGTCGTAGCGCACGAAGCCGTTGTCCTGCCCGGTGCGCGCCTGACCGACGTTGCGGTCCACGCCGGCATTGCCCACCGGGTACCAGGGCGCCGTCACGGGGGTAGCGGACTGGGACTCGAAGCCGGGCTCGGAGAGGAGGTTGTCTCCGTCCGCGTCCGCCACGAGCGTCGCTCGCATCAGGAAGGTGTTGTACGGCGTCCACTGGGACATGACGAAGTAGAGGCTCGTCGCCGTGCTGCCCCACGGGTGGATGAACGCGTTGTAGAGGCCCGGGAACTGACTGCCGAGGGCGAGGATCTTCTCACCGCTCCACGGCCCCACAGGCGTTCCCGCGTCCCGCATGACGGCTGCCTGCCGGTGCTCGTTCAGGTACGTCATGAGGAACCGGCCGAGCGCCGCGTTGTACGAGACGGACAGCTCTCCCGCGATGCCGATGGCCACGGGTTGGGATGCGGCCTGGGACACAGCCCAGCCGTTGCCGTCCCAGTAACGGTAGGCGTTGATATCGAGGAGCGCGCCCTCGGGCACCCGGGCGAGGTGGACGTTGCCGTAGCGTCCGTTCGGCGTACCGTACAGGTAGACGAACCCACCATTCTTGACGAGCGCGGCCATCTGGAAGTTGTTCGTCCAGGAGGCGTTGTTCCACCAGCGCGCGTTCGCGTGCTTCACCCACGTCTGTCCGTTGTCGTCCGAGTACGCGAGGCCCGAGTAGTTCGTGTACCACCGGCCCGCTTCGCCCCAGTGGTGGATGGACATGTAGTGGATGAAGTGGCGCGAGCCCACCGTGACGCCCGCCGTGGGGATGACTGTGATTTCGTCGTTGTTGATCTTCTTCGAGGGGAGGACCTCCTTCGCGTGCCGGGCGTAGTCCTGGACCATCGAGGAGAAGGTGAGCCCATCCGCGAGATTCGTATCGGACGAGCGCGCGAGGACATTGCTCCGCCAGCCCGTCCCACACCCGCCATTGCCACACCACCCCGCGCCGAACGTGTCACCGAAGAGGACGAAGACCTCTCCCCCACCCTTGTCCCAGACAATGCCAAGGTCCGTCCCATACACCTCGTGATTCGCGTGGGTCTGATTGGGATTGGGGAGGAATTCACCGGCGGGAGTGGCCCCCGTCACCCGGGAGACCTTCGTCACGCCTGTCGGAGTCACGGCTCCGGCGGCGCCCGTGTACATCCAGGCAAGGATCCATACGGCTCGGTGCAACGACGACCACTCCCAGGGCTGCTCGCGACTCATCGTGCGTCTCCGCCTCTCTGGTTCGTCTCGATGCGTTCAGGACATCCGTGCCGGGGGAACACAAGCCCACCGACCCGGCCGGCGCATCCAAGCACAGACAGACGGACAGACAGGCCATGGTGACCACGCCTCGGCGCACGGATGAACGCTTCGTCAGGTGTGGAGCATCGAGGGAGCGCGAGGCCCGTGGACGACGGACCTCGCGCTGCACCGCGGCGTGGCTCAGTCCGCGCGGGACGCGGGGAGACGGTCGTAGACCTCCGACGCCTTGGCGGACACGCGCGACAGTTCATCGAGCGTCGTGGACGCCACGGGCGTTCCACCCGAGTCCGCGATGACGAAGGCCACGGGACGGCCACGGGCGCGAATCGGCACGACAAGCAGGCGCGACGACGGGCCGCCGAGCGCGGAGAAGATGGCCTCGTCTTGAGGACAGGTGGGAGTGTCGAAGCTGCTGGGCCCGAGCTGCTCCAGCGCGGACATCAGGAGCGACGGCGCTTCCAGGTCCACCTTGAGGGCGGAGACTTGAGGACTGTCGCATCCGGGCCCCCACGCATGTCCGACGCGCACGAGCCCGAAGCTCTCCCCCAACAGGAAGGCCCGCTGGAAACGTCCGGCGCAGTACGCGAGCAGCACCTTGCCGAGCACTCCCTGCGTCCCCACATCCTCCAGCGCCGTGAGCACCTGCTCCGCCGACACCGCGGGCCCCTCGCTCCCAGGAGCCACGGGGGCATCGGTCGTGGCCAGGAGCGCCCTCAACGCTTCCGACTGTTCACGCGCCTGGGGCTGCCAGGGCTGCTGAATGAAGTCCCAGGCGGAGGCGAGAGGCAGCTCACTCGCGGGAGCTGCTCGCTGCACCGTGCCGTCGAGGTCCACCGCGCGGTCTTCCCATGTGTTCTCCGCGACATGGCCGATGGTGCCGTTGCCCTCGGAGCCCTGCCACCCCACGAACTCCCAGGTCGAGGCGAGCTGCATGGGTGCGTCATCCGTGGCGGGCAGGTCATCGAGTTCGATGGGCGCGCGCCGCGTCACCGCGGGCTTGGGAGGCTCCAGGACCGCGGGCTCCGCGTTCGCCGCGCGGATCGCGTCCAGCGAGACCACGGTGCCCTCGGGGGACGGACTGGCCTCTCCCGAGGCCGCATCGTGGGACTCCCCCGTGGCGGCTCGTGCGGACTTGAAGTCGCCCACGGACGAGAGTGGTTCGGGGGCCCCGTACATGACAGCCGCGGCCGGGGAGGGAGCGCCTGGCGCCGGCTTGGACTCGGTGGCGGTGCTGGAATCAGGGAGGTTCGAGGCCGCTGCCTCAGGCTCCGTGACCGCACGCTGTGGAGAGACGTTGCCAGCCGGGAGTTCGCTCGCGGAATCACTTGTCCCGGTGACATCGCGCTGAGTCGTGGGCTCGACGCGTGTGGACTGCTCGCCGTGCGACGCGAGCAAGGCACCGGCGGCCTCCAGTTCGAGCGACTCGCCGGCATCCTCATCACCTGCGAGGCTTTTCGGCTGAATGGAGTCATCCGAGGTGGAGGGCCCGCGCGGGTCTGCGTCGCTCGGTCGCGACCTCACGAGCTTCCAGGGCTCGCCTTCGCTCGTGTGCCCTGTGCCTTGCGACTCCGCCGTGGAATCCGCTGAACTGGCGGGACGTGCGCTCTGCGTTGACGCGATTCCGGTATGAGCCGCCTCTTCGCTGGCGTCCAGGTAGGCGACGGACGTCGACTCCGAGGCGCCGGTGGGCGGCACGAACAGCGTGGATGGCTCCGTGCTGGATGAGGCCGGCTCGCTCGACGCGTCACTTGGCAGGTCGGCGGATGCCGAGATTCGAAGCCCTGTTTGGGGCGACCCATCGCCTGGGTCCTCCAAGGTTTGTGAAGTGGCCTCCGCGACCTCTTCGCTTCCTGGCGTTGAGTGGACTGGCGTCGGGTCGGTAGAGGTGCTCGAGGACGGAACCTCGGATGCGGCGACGCCGGACGCTTGGGCCAGCGACGTCTCGAATGAAACGTGCTCGCTGGACTCCCCCATGGCCGAGCGGAACTCGACCGTCGTCACGGCCTGGACTGGAGTCTCTTTGCTCGAAGCGACCCCTGGCGTGCTGGGCTCGGACTCCGCCGACTTGGGCGCAGCCTCTTCGAGTGCGCCCCCAGTCGACGTGCTGGCGGCAACCGTTCCGACTTCGGGGACATCATCATCCCGGGTTGCGAACGAGGACCTTGCGTCCTCGACCAGATCGAGGCCACTCGATGTCTGTGACTCGGACGTCACGACTTCGGTTGAGGTTTCCTCGGTCGCGGGAGTGGCCCGTGCTGGGACAGCAAGCGAGTGGACCTCTTCGAGCACGCTCGACGGCCCATGTTCGCCCTGTCCGACCTCAGCAGATGATTCAACGCCGTGGGCTTCTTCCTGAGAGACCGCAGGCATGTGCAGCGCCACTGAGCGGTCCAGCACGAGGGCTTCGCTTGTGACAAGCGCGGATGCATCCGGGACAGGCGCGAACTCTGGCACCATGACTTCGAGCGCCCCCACCGTCAGCGCGCTCGGCTCGAGTTCAAGCCCTGCTTGAAGGTCTGCGTTCGGACCGGTCGGCTCGGATGCAATGGCTCCGTGCACCACCGCTGTCGATGCACCTGGCTCGGACGAAAGGCCTGTCGGCGCGGATGTGGTCGAGCCTTCCGTCGCGAACGCAATGCCTCCGTGCAGCGTCCCCGTCGACTCCGGTGCGATGCCATCGTGCACGCTCGCCGACGCAGGCACATCAGCCGAGGCCCTGGCAGCAGTGCCTTCACGTGCGGCAAACACTGGCGCAGTGGTATCGCCCGCAGCTTCTTCGCTCGCGATGCTCCCTGACGTGGGCGCATCCGGCACTGCACCAGACACGTTCCATTCGCGCGCGGCATTCACGGGTGCAGCAACTTCGAATTTGAAACCCTCCCTCGTGATGCTCCACGACGTGGGCGGTTCCGTCACCGCACCGAACGCACTTCCTTCGCGCGCGGCATTCACGGGTGCAGCGACTTCGAATGTGGAACCTTCGCTCGCGATGCTCCACGACGTGGGCGCATCCGTCACTGCACCTGACACGCTCCCTTCCTGCGCGACATTCACGGGTGCAGTGACTTCGAATGCGGAACCTTCACTCGCGATGCTCCACGACGTGGGTCGCTCCGTCACCGCATCAGGAGCACTTCCTTCTTGCGCGCGCTCTACCGATGCAGAGAGAGCAAATGCACGGTCCTCGCTCGCTTGCCCCCACGACTCGGGCGCATCTGACAACGACTCCGACGCAGGCACTTCGCGCGCATCAGCGCCCCCTGCGTTCGCGGAAGCAGGTGCAGGCAGCCCGACCAATCCATCGCTCGCGAAAGGGGTGATTCCCGGTGCTGCGTCCGACACCGAGGGAACAGACTCCGTCGCCAGACGCGTTGAGCCTTCCCACCCAACTTCGAGCGGAACCGGCGCACCGGGAGACACCGGAATAATGGCGTCGAATCCATGCGGAGACGTTGGCGTCGCGCTCGACTGATCCAACTGTGCTGAGCCACCTCCCTCGAAGGGCGCCATTCCCTTCGGTGCCATACCCGGCGGCTGAGGCCCGGTGCTTCCCGGCGGTGTCGACCGCAGCAGTCCGGGCGATTGTGGCGACTCCGCCAACGAAGGCTGCACGCCCCCCGACGGGGTCGCGACGTGCGGGTGAGGTGGAACTCCAGGCTGCGGCGGACGCGCCATTCCTGGAGGAGGCGGGCCCACGGGGCCACTCGCCACCGAAGCCGGTCGTCCTCCAGCGGCCACATTCAGGCCCGGAGGAACCACTCCCTGTGGACCAGGGGCCGACGGAAGGCCCGTCCCTGATGGCGGCCTCGCGCCTGCCATTCCAGGAGGCACGGTGCCCGGAGGACCCGATACGGCGGGCATCCCTGCGCTCGAAGGCCGTGTGCCTGCTGCCATACCCGGCGGAATACCGCCCGGCGGCGCTCCTGCTCCCGCTGGCATGCCCGGCAGCACCGCACCATACGGCCCTGAACTCGCTGACATGCCCGGCGGAATCGCGCCCTGCGCTCCTGCTGGCATGCCCTGCGGCACTGCTCCCGCGGCCAGGCCCTGCGGAATCGCGCCCTGCGACGCGGCTCCTGCTGCCATGCCCGGTGACACCGCACTCGGCGGCACTGATCCCGCTGTCTGGCCCAGTGGCACCGCACCCGGCGGCGCTGCTCCCGCTGCCATGCTCGGCGGCACCACACCCGGCAGCGCTGCTCCTGCTGCCATGCCCAGCGGCACCGCACCCGGCGGCACCGCGCCCGCTGCCATGCCCGGCGGCACCGCGCCCGGCGGCCCTGAGACGGGCCGCGCACCCACGCCACCCATCCCTGGGGGAACAGCCCCCTGCGCTCCGGGCACCGTAGACATTCCCGCCCTCGATGGGGGTCGTGCCCCCATCATCCCGGGAGGAACGGTGCCTTGTGATCCTGGCGGCGGGGGGGCATTCGGGCCAGCGCTCTGCGGTCCCTGCGCTGACGGCATGCCCGGAGGCCGTGCCCCCATCATCCCCGGCGGAATCGGCGCACCTTGCGGGCCCGCGGGAACACTCGCCCCCGGTGGCGGCCGTGCTCCCGCCATCCCTGGCGGAACCGCTCCTTGGGGTCCAGCACTCGAACCACCAGGACCTTGCGGCCCCTGTATCGATGGCGTGCCCGTGCTCGACGGAGGCCGTGCTCCCGCCATCCCTGGCGGAACCGCTCCTTGTGCTCCCGGCGCCAGAGGGGCATTCGGGCCCGCAACGCCCTGTGGTCCCTGCGCTGACGGCATGCCTGTACTCGACAGAGGCCGTGTCCCCATCATCCCAGGGGGAACAGGGCCTTGAGGTCCCGCCCCCATGGGGATGCTCGCGACAACAACGCCCGGCGGGCCCTGCACCGAAGGCAGGCCCGTGCCCGACGGAGGCCGTGCCCCCATCATCCCCGGCGGAACCGCGCCAGGCACCGAAGTGACAACGCCCGCGCTCGATGGAGGCCGTGCCCCCGTCATCCCCGGCGGAACCGCGCCTTGCGGCCCTGGCACCGAGGGAACACCGGCAGTCGAGGGCCTCGTGCTCGCCGTTCCGGCAGGCACCGGTCCCGCGACGGCAGGAGTCCCCGTGGACGAAGGCGGGCGCACGCCCGGAGGCCCCATTCCCTGTCCTCCGGGAACCGGAGCCATTCCCGCTCCCGGAGAGGGCCTCGCGCCCGGCGCTCCCGCGACAACCTGCCCCGCGCCTTGCGGAATCGAGGGCAGGCCCGTCCCCGAAGGAGGCCGTCCACCCGGAGCGACCATCCCAGGAGGCACCGCCAGCTCGGCGAATGGTCCAGGCCCCGCTGGCCGCGCGGCACCCGCATTCACGGGAGCACCCGAAGGAGGCACTCCACCCGCCGGCACCAGAGGCTGAACTCCAGGTCCGCCTTGCGGCCCTACCGACGACGCGTCACTCACGCTCGGCCGCATCGATACTGCCTGCGGCCCCATCGACGACGCTTCACTCGCGCCCCGAACCACCGCGCCTCCAGGCGCAGCCGGCGGCCCCATCGTCGACGCCTCACTCGCGCCCGGCCGAACCGCCACGGCTCCAGGCGCGGCCGGCGGTCCCACCACGGACGCGGGCGGCCTCGCCCCCGCGCCTCCTGGGGCGCCAGCACCCGGCGCCCGGTTCAACCCAGGCGGCTGATGCGGAGACCACTGCCCTCCCGAGTGTCGCGAGACCATGCCGGGCGGCTGCGCGGCAATCCCTCCCTGCCCCTC
>NZ_JABUMQ010000208.1:0-19500 GCF_013336645.1 Myxococcus sp. CA039A
GGCGTGTAGGGGGCCTGGGCCGGCTGCTCGTAGCCCGCGTAGTAGGACTGCTGCGCGGGGTCGGTGGCCTGGGCCTCATGCGGCTCGGCGGCGGGCCAGCCCTGGTTCGGATCATGCCCCTGCTGCTGCGCGTAGGCCTGATTCGGATCGTAACCCTGCTGCTGCGCGTAACCCTGGTTCGGGTCGTAGCCCTGCTGTGCGTAACCCTGATTCGGGTCGTAGCCTTGCTGCTGCGCGTAGGCCTGATTCGGATCGTAGCCCTGCTGCGCGTAGGCCTGATTCGGATCGTAACCCTGCTGCTGCGCGTAGGCCTGATTCGGGTCGTAGGCCTGGTTCGGGTCGTAGCCCGGCTGCGCGTAACCCTGATTCGGATCGTAACCCTGGTTCGGGTCGTAGCCCTGGGCGGGGTAGGCGTACCACTGGCCGTCGGCGCCGTAGTAGCCCTGGGGCTGCTGCTCGTAGCCAGCGGGGTAGGCGTACCACTGGCCATCAGCGGCGTAGTAGCCCTGGGGCTGCTGCTCGTAGCCAGCGGGGTAGGCGTACCACTGGCCATCAGCGGCGTAGTAGCCCTGGGGCGCCGCCTCCTGCTGCTGCCAGGTGGAGGCGTCGGACGCGGGGGTGTCCTGGATGCCGAGGAGGCCACGCAGCTCTCCCCAGCGCGCCTCCTCCACGGGAGACAGGCTGCCCAGCTTCCGCTTCTCGTCGAGGAAGCGAAATTCTCTCATTGCTGCACGCGTGTCCGACATCCGTCACCTTGCTGCGGACGGCGGACTGCCCGGTTACCGTCGCAGCGCAAATGGGGGGGCTGCGAGTGTAGGAGACTCCCGGGGAGGGGTAAACCAAATGGACCAAGCTTGCCCGGCCGCTACCTCTGCCGGACGATCTTCTCGATCTCCGAATCGAGGTCTTCCAGGGTCATTCCGTAGTGGGTCTTCAGCGCCGCCTCGAAGGGCACCTGCCGCTTGCACACATCCCGGGTGAGGGTCAGCAGGCGGTGGGCGCCCTCCCGGCGCATCAGCTCCTGGACCGCCATTCCGGAGATGGCATACGCCATGGTCGCGCTGGGGGTGTTGATCGGGGAGACCTTCATCATCTGCTTGACGCTGATGAGGGACAGGGTTGGGTCGGCGAGCACCGTCCGCATCTGATCCACCATCTCCAGGTCGGGGCCCGGGACGTCCAGGTACTTCCACTCCACGAACATGGAAAGCCCCTCGTTGTACCAGAGGGGAAGGCGGACCATGTCGCCGTCGCCCCCTCCGCAGATGTCGGCGACCGTGGCATGGACGTACTCGTGGATGATCGTGGCCTTGGTCTCCTTCGTCAGCTCCTTGGCGTTGTTGATGGCGATGGCGTTCTCGAAATACTTCCCAGCCACGACCCTCGCCACGCGCGGACCGAAGGCCGTCGCGAACTCCTGGCCGGTGTAGAGCACGACGGACACGGGGGTCTCGCGTGCCTCGCCCAGGACGCCTCGGGTGAAGTGGTAGGCATCGCTGAGAATCTCGACGATGTGCCCCTCGTAGTCAGCACGTTGGCCGAAGTCGCGATCATTGTTGAAGTAGCTGATGACGAACCGGCTGTTGGAACGCACCCGCATGCCCCTGGCGTCCACCCCGGACTCGAAGCCGAGCTTGGGCCCCCGGAGGGTCATCCCCGGCCGCGTCTCCAGTGACACGACGGAGGCCTCCTCGCCCCCCATCGCGCTCGCGGGACGTGCCTGCCCGGGCTGAGGGGCGGAGCTTCCAAGGCGCCGGGAGATGCGCGTGGCCTCGGACCGGGCCGCGTCTTCCTGAAGTGTCTGCTGGCGGGCCTTCTGGAGCAGTCGTTTGGCCTCGGCCGACTCCTTCGCGCGGGGAGGCACCTTCTCGAACGCCGCCTGGGCGCCCACGAAGTCCTGCTCCTCCAGCAGCAGCTTGCCGAGCTCCAGCGGGAAGCTCCCGTCCTTGGGGAAGAGCGTCACGCCCTTCACCAGGGCGGACTCGGCCGCTGCCCGCTGCTCCGTCTTGCGCGCGGCGCTCGCCAGGCAGCGGATGGCCGGCGCGGACTCCTCGTACAGGATGGCGCGCTCTCCCATCGAGTACGCCATCACCGTGTCGTCCTTCATCAGCGCCTGGCAGCCCTTGACCAGCGCGCCGGAGACCGTGGCCCGCTGCTCCGCCGGAACCGCCTTCGCATCCCCTGACGCGAAGGCCAGATACAGCTCCTCCCAGGACTTCTGTCCGGAGAGTTCTTTCGCCTTCTGGGCGGGCGTTTGCGGCGTGGTGGCGAGCAGGAGCGCGACGAACAGGAAACGCATGTCCCCAGTATGGCCGAGCCCCGCCGCGTGCGCGCAAGACCCCAGCTACTTGCGGGCCACCTGCCAGCCCAGCTCCTCCAGGGCTTGCTCCAGCTCGCGGATGTGGGCCGGACCCGTCGTCTCCAGCGTCACCTCCACCATGGCCTCGCCCAGCCCCGCCTTCGAGAAGGCGCGCTCGTGGTGGAGGTCCACCACGTTGGCCCTCAGGTCGGCGATGCGCGAGGTCAGCCGCGCGAGCATCCCAGGCCTGTCCGGCAGCCGCACCTCGAGCTGGACCAGGCGTCCGGCCTTCACCAGTCCGCGCTCGATGATGCGGCTGATGACGTTCATGTCGATGTTGCCGCCGCTCAGGATGATGGCGGTGCGCTTGCCCTTGGCCTGGGGGACGCGGCCATTGAGCACCGCCGCCACGCCCACCGCGCCCGCGCCCTCCACCACGCTCTTCTCCTGCTCCAGCAGCGTGAGGATGGCGGCGGCGATCTCCTCCTCGTCCACCGACACCACCGCGTCCACGTACTTGCGCACCATGGGGAAGGTGAGCTCCCCCACCCTCTTCACGGCGATGCCATCCGCGATGGTGGTCCCCGCGGCGGGCAGCTCCACCAGCTTCCCGGCTTCAATCGACGCCTTCATGCTGTCGATGGTGGACGTCTGCACGCCCACCACGATGACGCCCGGCTTGCTCTCCTTCAGCGCGCACGCCACGCCGGAGATGAGCCCGCCTCCGCCAATGGGCACCAGCACCACCTCCACGTCAGGCCACTGCTCCAAGAGCTCCAGCCCCAGCGTCCCCTGGCCCGCGATGACATGCGCGTCGTTGAAGGGGTGCACGAAGACGAGCCCTTCCTCCTGCTGGATTCGCAGCGCCTCCGCGTAGGCCTCGTCGTAGTTGGAGCCCTTGAGCACCACGCGCGCGCCGTACTCATCCCGCGTGCGCGACACCTTGATGAGCGGCGTGCGCTCCGGCATGACGATGGTGGCCTTCACCCCCAGCCGACGCGCGTGGTAGGCGACCCCCTGCGCGTGGTTGCCGGCCGACGCGGCGATGACTCCGCGCTTTTTCTCCTCCGGCGTCAGCGTCAGCAGCTTGTTGAGCGCGCCGCGTTCCTTGAAGGCGCCCGTGCGCTGGAGGTTCTCCAGCTTGAAGTACACCGCCGCGCACTCCGTCCGCTCGGTGAAGTAGTCCGAGGCGGGGCAGGGCGTGGGGCGGATGGCGTCGCGCAGACGCTCCCGCGCGGCGAGGATGTCCTGGAGGGTGACCATGAGCGTGCGCGTGTAGCGGAAGCGCGCCCCGGGCGGAAGGGACAGTCGGCACCGGAGTGCCCGCCCTCCCGGGTTGCCGCGATGCGGCAGGCTCGCCCGGCGGGAGGACGGACGGGCACGCCCGCGCGCGTCAGATGCCGCGCAGCACGGTGGCCTTGCCCACCCGGCCGATGGCGAGGATGTAGGCCGCCGTCCGCATGGAGACCTTTCGCGAGCGGGCAATCTGCGCCACGCGCTCGTAGGCCTCCTTCATCGTCTTCTCCAGCTCCGCGTTGACGCGGTCCTCTTCCCAGGACAGGTGCTGGAGGTTCTGCACCCACTCGAAGTAGCTCACCGTGACGCCACCGGAGCTGGCGAGCACGTCCGGCACCACGAAGATGCCGCGCTTCTCGAAGATTTCGTCCGCTTCCGGCTGGGTGGGGCCGTTGGCGCCCTCGATGATGAGGCGCGCGCGCACCGCGTTCGCGTTGTCGCGGGTGAGCACGTGGCCGAGCGCCGCGGGGATGAGGACCTCGCAGTCCGCCCCGAGCACGTCCTCGTTGCTACACGCCGTGCCGCCACCGAAGCCCGTCACCGTGCCGGTGCGCTTGACGTGCTCGAAGAGGGAGGGGACGTCCAGGCCCTGCGGGTTGCGCACGCCGCCCAGCACGTCCGACACGGCGACCACCACGCCGCCGTCTTCCCACAACAGCTGAGCGGTGTGGCTGCCCACGTTGCCGAAGCCCTGAATCGCGAAGCGCGTGCCCTTCACCGGCAGGCCCAAATCCCGGAGGATTTCGCGGCACACGTACAACAGGCCGCGCCCGGTGGCCGCCTCACGGCCCTTGGAGCCGTAGAGCTCCAGCGGCTTGCCCGTGACGACGGCGGGCGAGTGGCCGTGGTAGCGCGAGTACTGGTCCATGATCCACGCCATCACCTGGGGGTTGGTGTTGACGTCGGGAGCGGGGATGTCGCGCGTGGGGCCGATGACGTCCTGAATCTGGTCGACGAACTTGCGCGTCAGCCGCTCCAGCTCCTTGAGGCTCAGCTGGGAGGGGTCGCATGCGATGCCGCCCTTGGCGCCGCCATAGGGCACATTCACGACGGCCGTCTTCCACGTCATCAGCGACGCGAGCGACGCGGACTCGTCCTGGTCCAGGCCGGGGTGGTAGCGCAGGCCACCCTTCATGGGGCCCCGGCTGTTGTCGTGCTGAATCCGGTAGCCCAGGAAGGTGCGAATCTCGCCGGAGTCCATCTCGATGGAGACCTGGACCTTCACCTCGCGCAGCGGCGTGGCGAGCAGCGTTTCGATGGGGGTGCCCACGTCCATGATCCGCGCGGCCTTGCGGAAGAAGTAGTTGGTACCCTCGACGGCGCTCATGTTTCGCAGTGCTCCTGGTGGCTGCGGTGGGTCCAACCGGTCCCGCCCCGCGCGAAAGACCTTAACAGAAGGGGTGCGCTACCATAGGAAACTGCCATGTCTCCCGGCCCTCCGGATGCTTCCGCGGTGAACGGACACCTGCAGGGCCTGGCCCGGCGGATTCGCGCGCTGCGAGAGCGACGCGGCCTCACCCAGGAAGACTTCGCCGCCCGGTGTGGCATCTCCGTGTCCTTCGCGTCACTGCTGGAGCGCGGAGAGCGAGGCCCCAGCTACGAGACGCTCCTCCAGGTGGCCGTCGCGCTGGAGCTGCCCTTGTGGGAGCTGCTCCGGCTGGATGACGTGGACGACGCGGGAGCCCACCGGTTGGAGGGCTTCGCCCGGGTCCGCCGGCTGTCGCGACAGGACGTGGACCGGCTGCTGGAAGTGGCGGAGGTGATGTTCAGCGCGGGCCCCATTCCGTCGCGGCCCACCGGGCCCGAGCCCGCGCGCTGCGAGGAGCCCGAGTGCGAGCGGCCCGTGCTGGCCCGAGGCCTGTGCACCGCCCACTACCACCGGGCCCGACGCAGGAAGGCCGCGGAGCAGGAAGGCGCCTGACCCGAGAAGGGGGCGCATCCCCGAGCCATCTCGGAAGCGCCCAGGCCAGCAAGACGCCTGCTCCGAGTCCTGGCTCGCGGCGGCCCCGGGAAGCACGTGCCTCCCGGGGAAAGCACCGGATTACTTCTTGCGAGCGCGCTCGACCTTCAGCGTGCGCTCACCGTGCTGCTTGCCGTGCGTGGTCTCGAACCCGGCGGCGTCCTCGTCCGCGACGAAGACGTACGCGTAGGTCGGGCGCAGGTCCATCCGCGCGACCTTGCCGGCCGGAGCGCCCGCGGCCTCGAGCGCGGCGGTGACGCCCGCCTCATCCAGCCCGTCCTGCCTGCCCAGGCCCACCCACAGGCGCACCTGGCCCGGCAGGTCCGGCAGTGCCTCGTGACGCGGACGACGCTCCTCGCGCGAGCCGCGCGGGCGGTGCCGCTCCAGCTTCAGGGGCTTGTCGCCATGCAGCTTGCCGTTGAGCGCCTCGAAGGCCGGAGCGTCCGCCTCGGCCACGTAGGCGTAGCCGTAGGTGGGGCGCAAGAGCGCCTTGAGCACCTTGCCGGCGGGCGCGCCCGCGGCCTCCAGCGCGGCGGGCAGCTTCGCCTCGTCCATGCCGTCATCCATGCCCAGGTTGGTCCACAGCTTCACCTCGCCGGGGCCCGCGTCCGGAGACGGGGGCGGACGGGTGCCGGGCTCGCGCTCGGTGCGCGGCTTGCTCTTCTCCACGCGCAGCGTCTTGGTGCCGTGCTGCTTGCCGTTGAGCGTCTCGAACCCCGGGGAGTCGTCCTCCGCGACGAAGACGTACGCGAAGGTGGGGCGCAGCTCCGCGCGCACCATCTTCCCCAGCGGCGCGCCGGCGTCTTCCAGGGCCGTGGCGATGCTGCCCGGCCCCAGGCCGTCCGCCGTTCCCAGGTTGACCCACAGCTTCACCTCGCCAGGGCCGGCCTCCAGCGCCGCGGCGCCTCGGCTCGCGCCCGGGTCTCTCTCCCGACGGGGCTCGTCACGACGCGGACGGCGCTCGCGGTCCGGGTGCTCCGGGCGGGCCATGGGCTTCTCCGCCCGCTCACGCCGGTCCTCTCGCTCGCGACGCTCACCGCCGCGCTCGCGCTTGTCGTCGCGCCCGCCGCGTCCACGGCCCTCGCTCCGGCTCTCGCTCTTGCGCTCGGGCGCGGGCTCGCGGCGCTCGGTCTCCTGGGCCTGCTGGGCCTTCTCCATGCGCATGCGGCTGAAGAAGTACTTGAGCAGGAAGGCGACCAGGTCGTCCGCGTTCGGCTTGTTCTTCAGTTGCGCGGCCAGGGGCAGGAAGCCCTCGAAGATGGAGGAGCCGGAGGCCTCCTGGATTTCGCGCACGTGGCGCTCCGTCCACAGACGCATCGCCTCTTCGGGCGCGGGCATCTCCTGCTTCTCGAACTTGATGCCGTACTTCTTCTCCAGCACGGTGTACGTCGCCAGCTCGCGCCCGGAGAAGAGGTTGATGGCGGTGCCCTTGTTGCCGATGCGGCCGGTGCGGCCGACACGGTGCAGGTACACGGCCGGGTCCTCGGGCAGCGAGTAGTTGATGACGTACTCGAGGCCGGAGATGTCGATGCCGCGCGCCGCGATGTCCGTGGCGACCATGAAGGCCACCTCGCCGCGCTTCACCTTGCCCATCACCCGCTCGCGCTCCTTCTGCGGCAGGTCTCCGTTGAGCAGCTCCGCGTCGAAGCCGTTGCGGTTGAGCACCGCGGTCACCAGCGCCGTGTCATCCCGCGTGTTGCAGAAGATGATGGCGTTGGGCGGCTCCTCCTTCTCCAGGATGTAGATGAGGTTGCGCGGCTTGGGGAAGGCGTCCGACACGTCGTAGCGGACGTGGTGGATGTGCTCCACCGTGAAGACGTCGCCGGACAACAGCAGCGTCTCCGCGTTCGTCGTGTACCGGGCGATGAGGTTCTGGATGTCAGTGGGGACGGTGGCGCTGAAGAGCAGCACCTGACGCGCCTTCGGAAGACGGTCGAGGATGCGGGTGACCTCCTCGTAGAAGCCCTGGTTGAGCATCTCGTCGGCTTCGTCCAGCACCGCGTGGTCGCAACCGTCCAGCTTCAGGTTGCCCCGGTTGATGTGGTCGAACACCCGGCCGGGCGTGCCGACGATGATGGGCGTGCCCTCCTCGAACGCGTCCTCCTGCTGCTTCATGGAGGCGCCACCGTAGATGGCCGCCACCTTCACGCCCTTGTTCTTGCCCAGGGACCGCAGCTCGTCCGCCACCTGCATCGCCAACTCGCGCGTGGGGCAGAGGATGAGGGCGCGCACGCGCTTCTCGTCCGCGGGAATCTTCTCCAGCAACGGCAGGCCGAACGCGGCCGTCTTACCAGTGCCAGTCTTGCTGCGGACAATCAGGTCCTTGCCCTCCATCACCGGCCGGAACGCCCGGGCCTGGACAGGGGTGGGATGGGTGTAGCCGCGCTCCGCCAGCGCGCGGCGGAGGGGCTCTGACAGGTTCATTTCGTCGAAGCCGATGTCCGCGATGTATTCGGCGGGACGGGTCGGGGCTTCTTCGGTGGCCGGGCTGCCCGGCGCGGTGGGCTCTTGGATGTCGCTCATCAAGCAGGGGCATAGCTCCTGCATTACCCTCTGGCAACAATCGCGGCACTTTGGGGTATGGAGCGCCCATGGCGAGTGGAGGGAAAAGAACCAAAGGAACGACTTCCCGGCCCCGAGCGAAGCGGGCGGCGGGCAGCGCGCCCGCCCAGGCGGAGGTCGTCGAGGCGGAGGTGGAGGAGCCAGGGGCCCAGACAGCGTCGGACCCGGATTCCTTGGAGCCGGACGTGGCCGAGCTGGTTGACGCGGAGCCCGAGGTGGAGGTGGTCAGGCCCGTGCCCTCCCGGGCCCTCGTCAAGTCGAGCGAATCAGCGCTCTCCAACCGGGACCCCCTCCAGGCCTACATGACGGAGGTGCAGCGCCACCCCCTGCTGACGCGCGAGGAGGAGCTGGAGCTGTCGCGCCACTACCGCGACACGGGCGATGTGCGCACCGCCTACCGGCTGGTGGCCTCCAACCTGCGGCTCGTGGTGAAGCTGGCCCACGAGTACCACCGCAACCCGCTTTCCCTGTTGGACCTGGTCCAGGAGGGGAACATCGGGTTGATGCAGGCGGTGAAGAAGTACGACCCGGAGCGGGGCGTGAAGCTGAGCAGCTACGCGGCCTGGTGGATTCGGGCGTACATCCTTCGCTACATCATGGACAACTGGAAGATGGTGAAGCTGGGGACGACGGAGGCCCAGCGGAAGCTCTTCTTCAAGCTGCGCCAGGAGCAGGACAAGCTCGTCGCCCAGGGCTTCGAGGCCAGCCCCAAGCTGTTGGCGGAGCGGCTCAACGTCACCGAGCAGGACGTGGTGGAGATGGACCAGCGGCTCGGCCACGACGAGCTTTCCATCGACGCGCCGCTGGGCGGGGACGACGAGGGCTCCCGAGGCACCCGCGCGGACCGCTACCTGCCGTCGGGCGCCATCCCCGCCGACGAGCGACTGGGCGCCGAGCAGCTCAAGGCCCTCTTCCGCGAGAAGCTCGCCGAGTTCTCCCGTACGCTGGAGGGCAAGGAGCGCTTCATCTTCGAGAACCGCCTCACCTCCGATGAGCCGCTGACGCTCCAGGACATCGGCGACAAGTACGGCGTCAGCCGGGAGCGCGCGCGGCAGATAGAGGCGGCGCTCATCCAGCGGATGCGCGAGTTCATGCGTGAACACATCCCCGACTTCGACCTGGTGGCGTCGCCCAAGGCTTGAGGGGGCGGGAGCGCGCGGCGAGGGCGGGGAGCGCTATGCTGCCCGCTGTCGTCACCGCTTCCTCCTGGGGGTTCTCCATGGGCCGCATCTTCCGCGCCTCGGGCGTGTGTCTCGTCGTCGCCGCGTTGCTGACGCTTGTGGGTTGTGCTGGCTCGCTTCGGCAGAACTACCTGCGCGACAAGGCGGCGGACCATGTCTACCGACGGCCGCTGCCGGACTTCTGGCCCGACGTGAAGGCGCTGCTCAAGGAGCAGGGCTACTCGTGGAAGGAGATGCCGGGCCGCTTCGTGCTGGAGACGGAGTGGCGCGACTCCGGAGGCGGTACCCTGGGGCCCACCTCCTCCTCGCGCTTCCTCGTCGAGGGCCTCACGCTCAATTCCGGGGGCGCCATCCTCCGGGTGATGCGGGGCAACCGGGTGGCCCAGAACATTGGCGTGGGCAACGTGGACCAGCGAATCGCCACCGGCGGCTCGCAGCGCGCCCAGGAGGAGCAGGCCCAGGCCCGCCTCGACTCCACCACCAGCGGCGTGCTGCCCACCCAGCAGAACTACGCGCGCGACTTGGAGCTGGAGCTGATGTTGCTCCAGCGAATCGACCCGGCGTCGGCCGCGAAGCTGGAGGCGGACGCGGTGAGCGCCCACCCCTGAGTCTCGCGGCGGCGTGGCGTCACTTCTTCCAGGGCCGGGAGATGACGCAGGCGTTGATGCCGCCCACGCCCATGGACAGCTTGCCCGCGCAGCCGGCGGGCGCCGCGACGGCCTCGTCGAACACGAAGCGGCCGTGGACGCGCGAAATCTGCTGGTTGAGTTCCTTGGGCTTCAGCGGCGTGGGGAACACCTGCCCGCGCCCGTAGCCCAGGTACTGCGCCGTCAGCTCCCAGCCGCCGCCCGCGGACATGCCGTGGCCGAACGTGCCCTTGCGCGCGGTGATGAGCACCGACGCGGGCAGCACGTCCCGCAGGTTCTGCACCTCCAGGTAGTCACCCGGGGTGGCGGTGGCGTGCAAGTCCCAGCTCCCCACGTCGTCGGCCGAACATCCCGCGGCGGCCAGCGCCTCGCGGATGGCCAGGGTGGGGCCTTCCTTGGACGGGGTGATGATGTGGTCCGCGTCCGCGGTGACGCCCACGGAGACGGGCTCCATGCCCAGTGGCTTGAAGCCCTTGGACGTGAAGTAGTCGTAGTCGCCCAGCACCCAGACCACCGCGCCTCCCGCGATGTGCGTGCCGCGCAGCGCGGTGAGGGGCTTGGAGATGGCGGCGTCGGCGGAGATGACGCGGGCGTTGTAGAAGCCGCCCACGACGAGCGGGTTGGGCGCCGCGTCCGTCATGCCCATGACCACGGCCTTCGCCTCGCCCAGCTGGAGCGAGTTCATGGCCAGCTTCAGGCCATAGCCGAAGGACGAGCACGCGGCGACGGGAGCGAACGTCATGCCGGTGATTTGACCCAGCATCGAAATCTGCGAGGCGGGCGTGTTGTGGATGTTCCACAGCACGTTGGAGGAGACGGCGTTCCAGGGCGGCTCCGGCGCGCTCCACTTCTTCTGCAGCCGGGCGTTGCGGGTGCGCTTCTCCTTGATGACGGCCAGCTTCGCGGACTCCACGTCGGCGCCGTCCGGCACGCCGATGGCCTCGATGTCGCGCAGCTCCGCCAGGTACTCGCGCAGCTCCGTGGACTGGGCCGTCCAGAAGTGCCACCACGCGTCCTCGGCCTCGTCGCGGATGCCTTCTTCCACCGACGACGGCTCTGGCGGCAGGCCCGCCAGGGGCTCGCGCGTCTCCAGCCACTTGCGCATCACCGCGTTGCGCTCCGGCGCGGACCAGAAGCGGTCCCACCGGCGCTGGGCGCGGTACAAATCCAGCGAGATGGACTGGATGGTGGGCAGGTCGCCCAGACCCGTGCCCACGTAGACGTGCGCGCGGGGCCCCAGGGCCTGCAGCTCCTGCTCCAGGCCGGGGTTCTGCGACAGCGACTGGATGAACGCGCCGATGGCGAACTGCGTCGGCTGCCCCATCTTCCGCTCCAACTGCGAGAAGCGGTTGGCCGGGAAGCGCTCGTCAATCCAGGGCTTGTAGTCGGCCAGCTCGAACTCCGGCGTGCCGACGAGGAAGTTGTCCGGCCCGAAGCCGTTGAAAGGGGACAGCCAGCTTTCGGAGGACGTGAGGTTCCTCTCGAACGCCTCGATGTTCCTGGACCGGGGGGCGACGACGCCCCAGCCGAAGATGCCAACTCTGCGCACGGTGTGACTTTCCTTGGCCGCTACTCAGGGGGCGAGCGGCTCGATCTTCAGATTGTCGAAGTGGACCCGGCTCTTCCAGCCGGAGAAGCCGAAGTACTGATTGCGCGTCCCTTCCAGGGGCGAGGGGTCCTGGAGGGTGAGGAACGGCTGCCCGTCCAGCTCCCAGGAGAGGGTGCCTGCGCGTCGGGTCAGCTTGAAGTGGTGGCGCTTGCCGGGCACCACGGAGGCCCCGTCGCGCGTCACCCGGTCCGGCGTGTGCTCGCTGCGTCGGGCGATGGCCGACTGCGTGTTGCGCCAGCCGCCGAAGATGAACACGTAGCCCGTCGCCGTGTACTGCAGGCGCAGGTCTCCGGCGTAGAAGGAGCGACCGTCACCCCACGCCTCGATCTTGATGTCGCCGTCCGGGCTGTCCGTCCACGCGTCGAACTCAATCGTCGCGTCGCGGGGGATGGGCCGCTTGAGCCACACGGGGCGGTTGTGGAGCATCTCCACCACCAGCGCGCCGTCCACCAGCTTCGTGGCGGAGGGGTTGGTGACGTTCCACGCGTCTCCCAGCGTGTCGCGGTTGAAGTCGTCCGCGTACGGGCCCGGAGGAATCACCGGCGCGGGGGGCGCGACGCGGGCGGGCATCCGGTCCGGCGAGTCCACGCGCAGGTTGTCGTAGAAAATCTGCGACTCGAAGCCGGACAGGCCCAGGCGGTCATGGCCCTTGCCCTTGAGGGGACGCGGGTCATCGAACTCCAGGAAGGCTTCTCCGTCGATGCTCCAGCGGAGGAGCGTGCCGCGGCGCTCGATGCGCCAGTGGTACGTGCGGCCGGCCTGCACCGGCGTGCCGCGCGCTTCCACGCGGACGCGGGTGTCGTCCTTGAACACGGAGGCGATGTCCGCGGCGTCCGTCTTCGCGCCCTCGTCCGCCTTGTCACCCTGCGCTCCGGCCTTGCGCGCCGCGCGGCGCTTGAGCGCGTCGATGTTGGGCGCGCCCATGTCCAGCCGGGCCAGCACGGACATCGAGTTGTTGAACCCGCCCTGCACCAGGACGTACCCGGAGCTGGGGTCCACGCCGTTGCCGAAGACCTCCACCCGGATGTCACCCTCGGGCAGCTCCGAGCGCACGTCGAACTCGATGGCCACGTCGTCCGGCAGCGGCGCCTGGAGCCACAGCGGGTTGTTCTTCACGCCCGGTGCCAGGAGCTCGCCCTGAATCACCCGCCAGTAGCCACCCACGGAGAAGAAGTCCCGCTTCACCACGCCCGGGTCCGCGAAGTCCTGGGTGTAGGGCACTGTCGCCGTCACGTCCGCGTCTCCGCGGAACAGGGCGTAGTGGATGAGGGGGAACTGGATGACGAGGACCAGCGCGGCGAGCACGGCCCAGCCCCGGCGCGACATCCCTTCCGGCTTCACCCACGCGGTGCTCGCGGTGGGCTCCTGCCGGGGGGCGGGCTCCGAGGGGGACTCCTGCTTCTTCTCCGACTCCTTGCGCCTGACCTGGCCCATCAATCCTTCGGGGGTTTTCCGGGGGGAAAGGCGGCGGAATGTACGCGCCACGACGCTGGAGGTAAAGCGCGGCCGGCGCCCGTCGGAGGTCGGCTACTTGACCCCCCAACGTTTCTCGAGCGCCCGCTGCTCCGCCTGCCGCAGCTTGGCGCGCTCCTTTTCCCCGCGTTGTTTGTCGGCTTCTTCAGGGGAGGGGCGCATGGCGAGCTGGTACACGGCGCCCGCAACGGCGAACAGGCCGGCGGCGACGATGACGCCCCAGGGCCTGCTGGCCACGGCGGCCACCAGCCCGCCGAACTGGTGCAGCGCCGCCAGCGCGCCGATGACGAGCACCCAGCCGCCCACCGCGGAGGCCACCAGGGCGCTGACCACCCGGTGCAGCAGCGCGCCGACGAGCCCGCCGATGATGAACCCCGGCGCGAAGCCGAGCAGGAAGTCCTGCGGCCCGGCGATCTGCCCGGCCAACAGCCCCAGCGGCACGCCCAGGCCCACGAAGGTGATGGCGGGCGGGAAGAGGAAGCCCAGCGCCAGGAGCACGGCCGCGACGATGGAGGGCGCCCGCGGGTCCAGGTCCGGCAGGCCCAGCTTCGCGGTGACGGCGCCCGTCCACACCAGCCCCAGGAGCGCGCCGATGGGCCCGGCCAGCACCCGGAACACCCGGGGGCCTCCGCCCACCAGCAGCAGCGTCACCCCGGCGACACAGCAGACGATGCCCGCCCACATGGGGAGCAGGCGGTAGATGCCGACCCAGCCCGACGGGTTGAGCTCCTGATAGGCCTTGAGGGCCTGGAGGAGGCCTTCCATGGCTCCAACTCCTTGCATTGCGGCGCACCCGACGTTTGCCCCCAGGGGGCACGAGGGCGCCGACGATGTAGCTTAAGCGTAGCGGGTCAAGGCCAATAGCAGCAGGACGACGAAGACGGCGGCGGCGAGCAGGGCGAAGCCAAAGAGGGCCTTGGGGGTGGAGGTGCGGCGCAGCAGTTCCTCCGCCTCGGCCCGGTCCTCGGGGGTGGGACTGCCCGCCAGCAGACGCTCGGCCTCGCGTCGCGCGCCGGCGACGTCGCCTGCCTCCTTGCGAGCCCAGGCCGCCCGGACCTCGGGAGAGCCGGGCTGCTCGGGCGTCTGTCCGCCTTTTGCCATGGGCCCGCTCTATACCGGGGAATGCGAGTACCCGTCGACGGTATATAGATGCGCTCTATGTCCGTGCGGCGTCTGACCCGTCGAAACCTCCTGCTCGGCTCCGCCGCGCTCGCTCCGTTGCTGGCGGGGCGTGCGCACGCGTTCGGCGAGAAGAACCGCTTCATCCCCGCGGTGGCGAAACACGGCGGCCGTTGGGATGCGCGGCTGTCCGGCCTGCGGCGAATCGCGTGGGAACTCCAGCGCCGCACGTCCGTGGAGGTGGTGCCGGACGCGCGCCCCTTCGCGCTGAGCAGTCCGGACCTCTTCGAGTACCCCTTCCTCTACTTCGGCGGTGACGGGGCCTTCCCTCCGCTCAACGAGGCGGAGGTCTCCAACCTGCGGCGCTACCTGACGTACGGCGGCTTCATGCTGGCGGACGCCAACGACGGCAGCGACGGGGACGGGTTCGACGCCAGCTTCCGTCGGGAGATGGCTCGGGTGCTGCCGCAGAACCCGCTCGCGGAGGTGCCCTCGGGACACGTGGTGTTCAAGTCCTTCTTCCTGCTGGACGCGGCGCCGGGCCGGCTGCTCAACAAGCCGCAGATGATGGCGGCCAGCCTGGGCAAGCGCGCGGCGGTGCTCTACTCGCAGAACGACGTGGCCGGGGCGTGGAGCCGCAACGAGTCCGGGGACTACGAGTTCGACGTGAGCCCCGGCGGCGAGCCGCAGCGGGAGCTGGCGGTGCGGCTGGGCATCAACGTCTGCATGTACGCCCTCTGCCTGGACTACAAGGACGACGCCGTCCACCTGCAGCTCATCCTCAACAAGCGGCGCTGAAACACCGGCCCTACGCCAAGAGCCTGGATGAATTCCCCCACCTTCAACGCCTGGAAGCTCGTCAGCCTCTCTCCCCTGCCTTCGTGGGCGCTGGTGTTCCTCGCGCTCGGGTTGCTCCTGGGAGTCGCGCTGGCCGCCTGGGGCGTGCGCCGCGAGCCCTCGCGTGGACGTCGCGTCCTCTTGTGGGCGCTGCGCGTGGGCGCGGGCGTGGCCGCGCTCTTCTTCCTGCTGGAGCCCGGCATCCGGCACTTGCAGGTGGCGCGGATGAAGAACCGCGTCGCGGTGCTGGTGGACCGCTCCGCGTCCATGGGTTTCCCCTCGGAGCCCGGAGGCCCCACGCGCGCCGCGGAGGTGGCCACCTTCCTGGAGAAGGCCTCGCCGGCGCTCGCGGGACTCCAGGACCGCTTCACGGTGGAGATGTACGGGTTCGACCCGGAGCTGGCGCCGGTGACGCCCGCGTCGCTGGCCAAGGAGCCGCCTCGCGCGGGCACCACGGACCTGCTGGCCGCGCTGCGTGCGGCGGCGGGCGCGGGGCAGGGCGCGCGCAAGCTGTCCGGCGTGCTGCTGTTCAGCGACGGCGCGGACAACACGGAGTTGAAGTCAGGCGTGGTGGGCCGGGCGCGCGCGGCGCTGGCGGACCTGGGCGTGCCGGTCTCCACCTTCACCGTGGGCCAGGAGGCGCTGAAGGACCTGGCGATTGAAGGCCTGAAGGTGGATGACTTCGCCTTCGTGCGCAACTCGCTCACCGTGGAGGCGGAGATTCACGGCCGCGGCTTCCGGGGCCGGGAGATTCCCATTGTCCTCAGCCAGGAGGGCAAGACGGTGGCGACCAAGACGGTGCGCCTGGAGACCAACGACGACGTGAAGCCGGTGTCCTTCACCTTCACGCCGGACCAGACGGGGCGCTTCGTCTACACGGTGACGGTGCCCACCTTCCCGGACGAGGCGGTGACGGAGAACAACAGCCGCTCCTTCACGCTGAAGGTCATCCGGGACCGCGTGCGCGTGCTGCTGGTGGTGGGCCGGCCGTCCTGGGATGAGCGCTACCTGCGCGGCCTGTTGAAGCAGGACGCCAACGTGGACCTCATCTCGTTCTACATCCTGCGCACGCTGTCGGATGACCCGGGCGTGGCGAACGAGCGCGAGCTGTCCCTCATCCCGTTCCCCATGGAGGAGATTTTCGACACGAAGCTGGACACCTTCGACGTCGTCATCTTCCAGAACTTCGGACACGCGGACCCGACGCTCTCCATCGCCGAGTACGAGCGCAACCTGGAGCGCTACATCCACAACGGCGGCGCCTTCGTGATGATTGGCGGCGACAGCGTGCTGGGCGAGGGCCGCGCCACCATGCCCACGCTGATGGAAGCCTTGCCCGTGGCCGCCGCGGGCCCCGCCAACGTGGAGCCCTTCACCGCGCGACTGACGCCGGAGGGCCTGCGCCACCCGGTGACGGCCATTGGCACGGGTGCGTCCAGCACCGAGGCCGCGTGGGGAGAGCTGCCGCCGATTCCGGGCGCCAACCTGACGTATGCGCGCCCTGGCGCCACCGTGTTGCTGGAGCATCCGCATCTCACCGCGAATGGGAAGAACGCGCCGCTCGTCGCCGTCTGGGACTATGGCCGGGGCCGAGCGCTCGTCATGGCCACGGATGCGTCGTGGTACTGGGCCTTCGCCGCGCACCGGGATGGCTCGCCCAGCCGCGCGTATGACCGCTTCTGGGGCAACGCGCTGCGGTGGCTGGTGAGGGACCCGGACCTGACGACGCTGAAGGTGACAGCGGACCCGCCGTCGGTGGAGCCGGGGCGTCCGGTGGCCGTGGTGGTGCAGGCGCGCAGCTCCGACTACCAGCCCGCGCAGGACGCGCAGGTGCGCGTGGAGCTGTTCTCGGTGGCGACGCAGAAGCCGGTGGCGGTGCAGACGGGCGCCACGGGGCCGGACGGCGTGGTGCGGCTGGAGTTCGCGCCGCCGGAGCCGGGGCCGTACAAGCTGCTCGCGACGGCGAAGAAGGGCGAGACGGACCTGGGCAAGGGCGAGGACGCGGTGGCGGTGCGCGCCGTGGGGCCGGAGCTGTCGGACGCCTCCGTGCGGCCGGAGTTGATGGAGCAGATCGCCAAGGTGACGGGCGGCAAGGCGTACAAGCTGCCGCAGGACGGGCTGCCGGACATGCCGCTGTTGGACCCTCCCGTGGTGGAGGTGGGGCGCGCGAAGGACCAGCCGCTGTGGGACCGCTGGTACTACCTCGTCGCGCTCATCGGGCTGCTCGGCGCGGAGTGGTTCGCGCGGCGCCGCTTCGGTTACGTCTAGGGGGCGCTGGGGCGCGTCCACGAGGTGGGGTAGACAGGGGCTTTACGACCCGCACCCCATCTCGGAGTCCTCGTGCGTCACGTCCTCGCGCTCCTGCTCGTCTTCCTTCCGCTGTCCCCGACGTTCGCCCAGTCGCTGCCCCCGGACCTGGACGCCACGATTCAGAAGGCGATGAAGACCTTCGACGTGCCGGGCGTGGCCCTGGCCGTGGTGAAGGACGGCAAGGTGGTGCTGTCCAAGGGCTATGGCGTGCGCAGGCTGGGTGACGCTGCGCCGGTGACGGCGGACACGCTGTTCGGCATCGCCTCCAACAGCAAGGCCTTCACGGCGGCGGCGCTGGCGATGCTCGTCGACGAAGGCAAGCTCCAGTGGGACGACCGCGTCGTCGACCACCTGCCGTCGTTCCAGATGTTCGACCCGTACGTCACCCGCGAGCTGACGGTGCGGGATTTGCTCGTCCACCGCAGCGGGCTGGGGCTCGGCGCGGGAGACCTGCTTTACTTCCCGCAGTCCACCTTCACGGAGGACGAGATTGCCTCCAAGCTGCGGCACATCCGCCCGGCGACGAGTTTTCGCAGCCGCTACAACTACGACAACATCCTCTACCTCGTGGCCGGCAAGGTCATCGAGAAGGTGAGCGGCCGGCACTGGCGGGACTTCGTGCGCGAGCGCATCTTCACGCCGGTGGGCATGCGCGACAGCAGCACGCTGTCGAAGGCGCTGCGCGTGGGCAGCAACATCGCGACGCCGCACGCGAAGGCGGATGGCGTGCTCAAGACCATCCCCGCCATGGGCTTCGACAACAACGCGCCCGCGGCGGCCATCAACTCCAGCGTCAACGACTTGTCGAAGTGGATGCTGACGCAGCTGGCCCGGGGTGTGATTCCCGGCACCGAGGGCAAGAAGCGGCTGTTCAGCGAGGGCCAGTCCCGCGAGATGTGGGCCGCGCAGACGGTGATGACCGTCACCGAGCCCTCCAAGCCCCTGGCGGCGCTGCGCGCGAACTTCGCCGCGTATGGACTGGGTTGGTCGCTGCGGGACTACCGGGGCTACAAGCTGGTGGGCCACGGTGGCGCGCTGCCGGGCTACTACTCACGGGTGATGTTGGTGCCGGAGCTGGGGCTGGGCATCGCCGTGCTGACGAACCAGGAGGAGCGCGGCACGATTGAGGTCCCGGTGTGGACGGTGCTGGATGCGTTCATGGGCGCGCCCGCGACGGACTGGGTCGCCGCGTTCAAGGCGGATGACGACGCGAAGAAGGCGAAGGCGGAGGGACAGGTCGCCAGCCTCAAGGAGGGCAGGAAGACCGAGAGCAAGCCGTCGCTGCCGCTCGAGGCCTACGCGGGGAAGTTCCGCGACGCGTGGTACGGCGACGTGACGCTGACGCGCGAGGCGCAGAAGCTGGTGCTGCGCTTCAGCAGGACGCCCGGCCTCGTCGGCGAGCTGGAGCACTGGCAATACGACACCTTCGTCGCGCGCTGGAAGGACCGCTCGCTCAACGCCGATGCCTTCGTGTCCTTCTCGCTGAAGCCGGATGGCACGGTGGGCGAGATGCGGATGCAGCCTGTCTCGCCGCTCACCGACTTCAGCTTCGACTTCCAGGACCTGCTCTTCACGCCCGTGAAGGAGGCCCCGAGCGCCGTCGCGCTGCCGGTGCACTGAGGTCGGGAGCCGCCCGCCTGGCCGAGATGCCAGGCGGGGCCTCCTCGCGGACGACGCGTTACGGCTGCTGCTTCTCCACCACGCCGCACGCGATGCGGCCGCCGGCATCACCCGTCGGGTCCGTCTGGTAGTCGTCTTCCTTGGTGTGGACGACGACCGCGGAGCCGTCCTTGTCGAACAGCGACTTCACGGTGAGCCCGTTCTGGGAGAACGTGTCGAACTGCACCTTGCCGTCCTGGCCCACGTGGAGGTTGGGCAGGTCGCCCACGTGCTTGCCCTTCGGCGACATCATCCCGTGCGCCTTCTTCGTCGGGTTGAAGTGGCCGCCCGCCGTCTTGAAGTCCGGCGCCTCGCACTTGCCCATCTCGTGGATGTGGAAGGCATGCTGACCCGGAGGCAGGTCATGCAGCGTGCCCTTGATGACCACGCCCTGCTTGGTCTGCTCGAAGGTGACCTCGCCCACGTCCTTGCCCTGCGCGTCCTTCACCGGCGCCTTCGCCGTCTCACCCGGCGGAATCACCTTCTTCGCGGGTGCGGGAGCGGGAGTCTCCTGCGCGGGCGCGGCGGGCGGCGGGGCCGCGGGGGCC
>NZ_JABUMQ010000209.1:0-19497 GCF_013336645.1 Myxococcus sp. CA039A
GGGCGGAGGTGGGCTCCAGGCACCCGAGAGGCCTGAGTCTGATGCGCCGCCAGGGTGCTGAGGCAGCTCGATGTCATCTGGAGGCTCGGCCACGTAGTCCGACTCGTCGTAGCGCGAGGCTCCGAAGTCACGCGGCGCAGCCTGGACGTTTGGGGCCTGCGGGCCTTGTGCGGACTCGTCGTGGCGCGAGGCTCCGAAGTCACGCGGCGCTGCCTGGACGTTCGGGGCCTGCGAGCCCCGTGCGGACTCGTCGTAGCGAGTGGGGATTGCGTCGCGCGAAGCGTCCTGGGCGAAGGGCGCCTGTGAGCCTTGTGTGGCCACAGCGTAGCGTGTGGTGTTTGCGTCGCTTGAAGCGCTCTGGGCGAAGGGTGCCTGTGCGGGCTCGGCGTAGCGAGCGGTGTGGGCGTCGGGAGGAGTCCCGTCCGAGTGCGGCGTCTGGCCCCCTTGCGTCGACTCGGTGAATCGAGCGGGCCCTGCACCGAGCGGTGCTTGAGGAACCTGGGTGTGCTCGCTGACTCGAGCCGCGCCCGTGTCGCGAGGTGCTCCCTGGGTCGACCACGGCGCATCCCCCCCTATCCGAGTATCGACATCGGAGAGAGGCCCGGACGCGCTTCCAGCGGGCGCCGGTACCGAAGGGGCACGCGCTATCGAAGCAGCGGAATCAAAGGCTGTACCGCGAGCCTCCCAGGTGGGGGGAGGCGGGGCGGAGACTTCCGGACGAGGAGCCTGGCGGGGCTCAGGCGCGAAAGTTCGTGGAGCTGGAGCGACCTCCTGGCGCTCCAGCATTGGTCTTGTTGGCACCCTCACCCTGGGGAAGTCCGGCGGCGAGCCGGTCTACCCGCGCCAGCAGCTCCGGAATGGATCCACCCGGCGACAACTGGATGGCCTTCAGGAGCGCCATCTCCAACGCGAGCCTTGGCTGCGCCGCACGGGACACATCCCAGACGCTGCCGTGCACCACGTCGAACAGGCGGGTGAGCTGCGCGCTCTCTGCTTCCTTCGCCAGCGCGATGAGCGCCTTCTGCTCGGACTCAGCCAGTTCGGCGGGCGCCTCGCCCAGCGTCTTCGTGACGAAGAGGTGGCGCAACTGGAGCGCCAGCTCCTCCGCGAGCCGCTTCAAGTCGAGCCCGCGGTTGAAGACCTCCTCCACGCGCTCGAGTATGCGCTTGGCGTCCTTGCGCACCAGCGCCTCGGCGAAGTCCTGCACCATCGTCCGGTCGATGGCGCCCAGGGCCTCGGCGACTTCTTCATCCGTCGGACTGGCGCCACACGAGGCGAGCACCTGGTCCAGGAGGCTCAGCGCGTCGCGCATGCCGCCCTCGGACTGGCGCACGACGAGCGACAGCGAACGGTCGGAGATGCCCGCGCCTTCCGCCTTGCAGATCTCCTGGAGCCGCTGGAGCATCCGCGCCGCGGAGATGCGGCGGAAGTTGTGACGCTGGCAGCGCGAGAGAATCGTGTCCGGGAGCTTGTGCGCCTCCGTCGTCGCGAAGATGAACTTCACGTGACCGGGCGGCTCCTCCAGCGTCTTGAGCAGCGCGTTGAACGCCGCTCCGGACAGCATGTGGACCTCGTCGATGATGTAGATCTTGTGCCGGTCTCGCTGCGGCAGGTACTTCGCGTTCTCGCGAATCTCGCGGACGTTCTCGACGCCGTTGTTGGACGCACCGTCGATCTCCGCCACGTCCACGCTGGTGCCGTTGGCGATTTCGATGCACGCCCGGCACTCGCCGCACGGAGTCGCCGTGGGGCCCTTCTCACAGTTGAGGGCCTTGGCGAGCAGTCGAGCGGCCGTCGTCTTGCCGACACCACGAGGGCCGCAGAACAGGTACGCATGAGCGACCCGGTCCATCTTGATGGCGTTCGCGATGGTCCGGACGACGTGCTCCTGTCCGGTCATGTCATCGAACTTCTGCGGGCGCCATTTACGCGCGAGGACGAGGTAGCTCATGGGGGCCTTCATCTAAACACGATGGCGCGGAGGATCCATCTCCAGGCGCTGGGACTCAGCGTCCCAGGGCCTTGAGGACCACGCCCGCGGCGTTGTGGCCGGCCGCGCCGATGACGCTGCCGGCGGGGTGACAGCCCGCGCTGCAGAAATAGAGCCCCTGCACCGGCGTCTCGTAGGGCAGCCGGTCGGTGAAGCCCCGCTTGTTGTCCACATGGTGGATGTGGCCCCCCGTGATTCCGAAGTGACTCTCGATTTTCGGGGGCGTGAGGGCGAAGTACTCCTGCACCTTGTCACTGGTCCCCGGGGCGAAGCGGTCGCAGATGGAGAGCAGATGTTGCACGTAGCGCGACTCCTCCTTCTCCCACGTGGTGCCCTCCAGCTTGTAGGGCACCCACTCCACGAAGAGGGCGGAGTTGTGGTGCCCCTCGGCGTCGCGCAGCGTGGGGTCCACGGTGGTGTGGATGTACCACTCGATGGAGGGGAACTCCGACAGCTTGCCCGCCTGCGTCTCGCGGTACGAGCGCTCCAGCGCCCCGAGCACGTCGTCCTCCTGCGGCAGCAGGTGGATGGTGGGACCGAACTGGCCCTTGTCCTCGGGCAGACAGGTGAACCTGGGCAGGTCCTTCAGGCACAGGTTCACCTTGAGCGTGGTGCCCGGCACCGCCATCGCGTTCACCTTCGCGCGGTAGTCCGCTGGCAGCGCCGCCGAGTCCACCAGCTTCAGCGTGCGGAACGGGTCCCCGTTGGAGATGACGACGTTGGCGCTCAATTCCTCGCCATTCTCCAGCACCACGCCCTTCACCACGCCCGCGTCCACGCGAACCGAGGTCACCTTCGCGCCCGTGCGGATGGTGGCGCCGTACTTGCGCGCGACGTTGGCGATGGCCTGGGTGACGGTGCCCATGCCGCCGCCGACAATCATCCACGTGCCGCCGCTGCCGGGCAGTCGGCACATGTTGTGGACGAGCAGGTTCATCCCTGTCCCCGGCGTGTCATAGCCGCCGTCCAGCCCGGAGAACGCGTCCGTCACCGCGTACATCGCCTTCACGAAGTCGGACTTGAAGCGGAAGCGCTCCAGGTACTGGCGCGCCGAGCCCCGACATAGCTGGATGAAGTTCTGCCGCAGCGCGGGACGGATGTAGCGCTCGGCGGTCTCCTCGATGGAGAGCGGAGGCAGGAGCCACGAGGGGGCCAGGTCGTCGCGCAGCGCGCCCAGCTCCGTGTTCATCGCCTGGTTGGCCTCCCAGTCCTCCTGGGAGAAGAACTCCAGGAACTGGCGCTTCAGCTCGCGCTCGTCCGAGCCGAACAAGAGATATCGCTTGCCCGTGGTGGGCAGGAAGTAGTGCGGGTCCCTCCGCTTGAGGGGCAGGTCCAGCTCCAACTCGCGCAACAACTCCGGCGGCATCAGGCCCAGGAGGTACGCGCCCGTGGACACGCCAAGCCCCGGCGCGCTCTTGAACGGGTACTCCGTGCGGCACGCTCCGCCAATGACGTCCTTGTCCTCCAGGACAGTGACTGACAGGCCCCGGCGCGCGAGCATCGCCGCTGTCACGAGCCCGTTATGTCCCGCTCCCACCACGATGACGTCCGGCATGTGTCTTCCTCCTCAGGGAACCGCGTTCCTACCCGAGCGAGGGCCTGCCGGACAAACGTCACCTGGCTTGCACCCGGGCGCGGGGCCGGGGAGAGTCCCCACCGCCCGTGTCCGCACCCCTGCCCGACGCACCCACCGCCCCCGTGTCGCTCGAGAACCCGCCGGCCGATGCTCATCGTCCCGAGCCTCGGAAGCACACACGCCTCACCTGGTTGTCGCTCGCGGGTGTGGCGCTCCTGCCCGCCATCGTCGCCGTGACGCAGCTGGGCCGCATCCATCCCGACGAGGTCTATCAGGCCCTGGAACCCGCCTACTGGCGCGTCCACGGCTACGGCGTGCTGGCGTGGGAGTGGCGCGATGGCATCCGCAACTGGGCTGTGCCTGGGGTGCTGGCGGCCTTCCTCAAGCTGGCGCGGATGCTCGGTATCACCGACCCCCAGGGCTATCGCGCGGTGGTGGCCGTCCCCCAACTCGCGCTGCATGCGTGGAGCCTGTGGGCCGCATACCGTTTCTCCGCCCGTCGAGCTGGCCCCGCGGGAGGCTGGCTGGCCGTCCTGCTGCTGGGCCTCTATGGACCGGTGCTCGTCTTCGCCGGACGCACGCTGGCGGAGTCGTTCTCCACGTCCTTCCTCGTGGTGGCGATGGAGGCGTTGGACCGGCGCGAGCGCGAGGGCAGGGCGGGCCTCGTCGGTGGCGCGGCCCTGGGGTTCGCCGTGGTCACGCGCTACCCGTCCGCCATCTGTGTCGTCGCGGCGCTGCTCTGGTTGATGGCCGCCCGACGCTGGAAGCTCCTGGCCTTCACCTGCCTGGGGGGACTCGTGGTGGCCGCGGGGCTGGGCCTGCTGGACCACGTCACCTGGGGCAGCCCCTTCCATTCGTTCTTCAAGTACGTCCGCTTCAACGTCCTGTCCGGAGAAGCGGCGGCCCGTTTCGGCTCGGCGACCCCGGGCTTCTACGCGATGCCCCTGTTGATGGCGGTCCCCCTCTGGGGCTGGGCCGCCGTGCCGCTGGGCCTCTGGGCCCTGAAGCGCAAGGCCGGCGTGTCCCTGCCGCTCACGTGTGCGGGCATCTACCTGGCGGTGCTGCTGGCCACCGCGCACAAGGAGGAGCGCTTCCTCTACCCGGCCCTGGTGTTGGGACTCCTCGCCGCGGCCCCCGTTATCGCCGCCTTCATCACCTCGCGGGCCCACGGGGCAGTGCGCTGGGGGCTGGCCACGGTGGCGCTGGCCTCGGGGCTCGCTTCCGCGTTCTTCTTCCCGCCCAATGATCTCCGCGCGGACCAGTTCCGCGCCATCGTCGCGGCGACCCGGATGGGAGGCGCGACAGGGCTGGTCATCGTCAACGAGGGGCTGTGGGGCTCCGGCGGCTTCTTCTACCTGGGCCAGGAGATTCCCTGGCTCACCTGCGACTGGCCCCGGGACGGCGCCTTCCAGCAGGGCATGCGCGAGCGGCGCTTCAATCGCGTTGTCACCTTCGAGGACCGGGCCCTGCCTGAAATCCAGGCGGCGGGCTTCCGAATCGCGAAGCGCATTGGCCGAGAGACGCTGCTCGTCCGCGACTGAAGCCGAGTCAGAAGCTCGGTAGGGGAGGGCGTGAGCAAGGCGCCTGGCGTCCCCTCGTGTTCTTACCCGCAAAGGCGAAGAGCCAGACCCCCGAAACGGGAGACTGGCTCTTCAGAACGGCCGGGACACACGCGGTAGATCGCTACCGTTGCTTCCTTCCGGACCTGGCGGGGTTCGCGCCCCCACGTTGTCCCGACCACAAAGGATGTAGACATCGACTGCTGAAACAACAACTACGGAGAGGGTGGGATTCGAACCCACGATACCCTTTCAGATATACACGCGTTCCAGGCGTGCGCCTTCAACCGCTCGGCCACCTCTCCAAGAAGTCTGGAGCGGAGAGCGTAGGATTCGAACCTACGATACCGTTCCCGGTATGCCTGATTTCGAGTCAGGTGCCTTCGACCACTCGGCCAGCTCTCCAAGTATTCAATTGTCGCGTCGCTTCGCGCGCAAGCGCTCGAAGAACGACTTTAGAAGAATCCGGCTGTCTTCCGCCAGGATACCACTCGTGACCTGGAGCCGGTGGTTGTGACGAGGCTCTTCGGCCAGATTGTAGAGAGAGCCGACTGCACCTGCCTTCGGGTCCATGGCGCCAAAGACGAGGCGCGTCACCCGGGACTGCACCAGCGCACCGGCGCACATCGCGCACGGTTCCAACGTCACATAAAGCGTGACGCCCGTCATCCGCCAGACCCCCAGATGCCTGCGAGCGGCATCCAGTGCGAGGACTTCCGCATGGGCGAGGGGATTGCGGTCCACTTCGCGGCGGTTGAAACCCGTTCCAATGACGTTTCCATCATGGACCGCTACCGCACCGACGGGGACCTCTCCGAGTGTCGCGGCTTCCCGCGCGAGCGCGAGCGCCTGCTGCATGAAAGCTTCGTCGTCACTCATGGAGACGGCGTGAAAAGAAGGGAGCGCTCCCTGGAGGATTCGAACCTCCGGCCTTCGGATTCGTAGTCCGACGCTCTATCCAGCTGAGCTAAGGGAGCAAAATCTTCACGCACTGCTACAACAACAGGTGGCGGAGAGAGAGGGATTCGAACCCTCGATACCCTTTCGAGTATGCAGGTTTAGCAAACCTGTGCCTTCAGCCTCTCGGCCATCTCTCCAACTCTTCTCTGTCAAAGAACCGCAAAATTCAAGCACAAATTCGGAGGCGGTAGGATTCGAACCTACGGAGAGCTTGCACCCTCTGCGGTTTTCAAGACCGCTGCCTTCAACCGCTCGGCCACGCCTCCATACAACAACTTCAGCCGGCGGTGTCCCTCGGACCGACGTCGACCGTGGGGCCGCCCTTCTACCTCATTCCGCGCCCGTTGCAAGCGGATGATCACAGTTCTAGAGCGGCTTCAGTTCCTTGATGCCGCCCATGTAGGGCCAGAGCACTTCCGGGATGGCGACGGTGCCGTCGTCCCGCTGGTAGTTCTCCAGGATGGCGATGGAAGTGCGGCCCACCGCGAGCCCGCTGCCGTTCAGGGTATGGACGAGCTGCGGCTTGTCCCCCTTCTGGGCCCGGAAGCGAATCTTCGCCCGGCGGGACTGGAAGTCGCCGCAGTCCGAGCAGGACGAAATCTCCCGGTACGCGTTCTGCCCCGGCAGCCAGACCTCGATGTCGTACGTCTTGCGGGCGGAGAAGCCCATGTCTCCGGTGCACAGCAGCATCACCCGGTGGTGCAGGCCCAGGCGGCGCAGGATGTCGCACGCGTCGTCCGTCATCGACTCCAGCTCTTCCAGGCTCTTGTCGGGCTGGGCGAACTTCACCATCTCCACCTTGTGGAACTGGTGCTGGCGGATGAGGCCGCGGGTGTCCTTGCCGGCGGCGCCCGCCTCCGCGCGGAAGCACGGGCTGAAGGCGCAGTAGCGGATGGGCATCGACTCGCCCTCGAGGATTTCGTCCGCGTGGTAGTTGGTGACGGGCACTTCCGCGGTGGGGATGAGGAAGCGCTCGGGGTCGCCCAGCGTCTTGAAGGCGTCATCCTCGAACTTGGGCAACTGGCCCGTCCCCATCATCGTTTCGCGCAGCACCAGATAGGGCGGAAGCAGCTCCGTGTAGCCCTTCTGGGTGTGCACATCGATCATGAACGTGACGAGCGCACGCTCAAGCCTCGCCAGGGCGCCCTTGTAGAAGGTGAAGCGGCTGCCGGAGACCTTCGCGGCGCGCTCGAAGTCGAGCATGCCCAGCTTCTCCCCCAGCTCGAAGTGCTGCTTCGGCGTGAAGGGCAGGTTCGGCTTCTCACCCCAGCTCTTCACCTGGACGTTCTCGTCCGCGCTGGCTCCTACGGGCACGGACTCGTGCGGCAAGTTGGGGATGAGCAGGAGGATGCGGTCGATCTCCTCCTCCACTTCCTTGAGGCGGTTCTGCTTGTCCTTGATGTCCTGGGAGACGGCGCGAAGGTCGCCGCGCAGTGCGTCCAGCGCATTGGGGTCCTCCTTCGCCTTCTTCTTCATCTCCTCGTTGGCGGCGTTGCGGCGCGCGGCCAGCGCCTCCATGGAGGCGAACAGCTTCCCGCGCTCGGAGAACAGCGCCTGGAAGGGGCCGAGGTCCAGGTTGCCGCCCCGCGTCTTCAGGCGAGCGACGACCGCATCGAAGTTCTGCGCAACGTTCCGGAGGTCCAGCATGGGGGACGCCTTGTAGTCACCCTCGGTGGGCGTCAGCAAGACTCCTCGCGCCCGGGGTGCTCAAGGGCGGACGCCCCGACCGCCGGGGGCCTGACGCCGGCCATCCCTGGAAGGACGGCCGGCTGTCGGCTGGCGGCTAGTTCTGCAGGTCGTAGATCTCTTCCTCGATGTCCTTCTTGTCCGTCGCGTCCGGCTTCTTCACGAGGTAGTCCTTGAAGGCCTGCACGGCTTCCCGGCGCTTGTTCTTCTCCTTATAGGCGAAGCCCAGGTAGTAGTAGGTCATCGGGTTTTCCGGCTCGACGCTGGAGGCCTTGCGGTACCAGTCGATGGCCTTGGCGTGCTGGGCCTGCTCGGTGAAGGCGCGGGCGACCTTGTAGTAGACGTGTGTCAGCTTCGCGTCCGCCTTGAGGGCCGTCTGGTAGCGCTTGATGGCGTCGTTCCAGCGGGCCGCGTTGAAGTACGCGTCGCCGATGGAGCCGAGCACCCGGGTCCGGCGCGGGTCTGACTTGAGGCTGTCCTCGAAGGAGGAGATGGCCTCGTCGAACTCGCCGTTCTCCAGGTGGGCGTGGCCGAGTGCCTCGTGCGCGTCCGCGTTGGCCGGGTCCAGTTCCACGGCGGTGTTCCACTCGCGCATGGCGTCCGGCAGGTTCTTCGCGTCGCGGAGGATGACGCCGTAGGCGTAGTGGTAGTCGGGGCGCTTGGGGGCGCGCTCCACGGCCTTGCGCATGGCGTCCATGGCCTGGGTGAACTCCATCCGCTTCGCCTTCACGAGCGCCAGATAGTAGAGCGCCTCGTGGTTGGAGGGCTCGTTGCTCAGCGCGAGGCCCAGGTTGCTCTCCGCGCCGGGCAGGTCTCCACGCTCCAGCAGCACCGCGCCCAGGGTGATGGGAATCGTGGTGGAGCGAGGGTCCTCCGCCTTGGCCTTCTCCAGTTCGGCCACGGCCTCGTCGAGCTTGCCCAGGCGCCACAGCACGATGCCGCGCTGCAGCCGACCGTCCTTCAGCAAGTGGGGGTCCAGCTCCAGGGCGCGGTTGGCCTCCGTCTGAGCCTTCTCCAGGTCGTTGTTGAGCAGCGCCACGCGCGACAGGCCCAGGTGGGCGTCGGCGAGGTTCGGGTCGAGCTGCACGGCGCGCTCGAACTCCTGCTGGCCGAGCAGCGCGTTGTTCTCCGCCAGGGCCAGCTCACCCAGACCGGCGCGCACGCCCGCGAGGTCCGGGGCCTTGGTGGCGGCCTGCTCCAACTGGGTGCGGGCCTCCGCGTTGCGGCGCTGCCGCAGGTAGAAGCGGCCCAGGTAGAGGTTGGCCTCCACCAGGGTGGCGTCCGCGGCGATGGCGCGCTTGTAGTGGCCCTCCGCCTCGGAGAGCTTGTCCAGGGCGTCCTCGATGCGGCCGTAGAGGTAGGCGATGCGGGCCTCATTGGGGAAGCTCCCGCTGGCCTTCTGCACCGCCTCCAGCGCGGCCTGCATCTTCCCGGTCATCACCAGCGAGGTGATGTGGCCGTCGGCGTACTCCAGGTTGTCACCCTCTTCTGAGGCCAGCGCCGTGTACAGCGGCAGGGCGCCTTCGTAGTTGCGCTGGGCGCGCATCACGTGGGCCAGCTGCGCCTTGAGGAAGTCGGACTGAGGGTCCTTCTCCAGGGCGGACTTCAGCTCCGCCTCCGCCTCCTTGGGCTTGTGCTGGTGGAAGAGCGCCACGCCCTTGAGTCCCCGGGCGCGAGCGAGCTCCGCGGGACCGAGCGCGGACTGGACGTCCTCGGCGAGAGCCTCCTCCACGGACTGGGTGCCCTTCTCGGCATCCTTGCGCACCAGCAGCTGCACGGCCGCGAGTTCCACGGCGGAGGCGGCGTGCTTGCGGTCGGCCTCGAGCGCGGCGGCGTACGAGGCGGCGGCCTCGTCGGCACGGCCCGCGGCCTGGTGCAGGTTGCCCAGCGCGTGGTGGGCCTTGGCGGACTTGGGGTCCGCGGCGAGCACCTTCTTCAGCGTCTCGATGGCGCTGTTCTGGTCGCGCTTCATCGCCTGGGCCTCGGCCACGAGGAAGGCCAGCTCCAGGTCCGCCTGGTTCGCCTCGCGGCTGAAGGCGTCCAGCAGCGGGGGCAGCGCCGCGTCCGCCTGTCGGGAGGTGAGCGCGAGCGACGCGGCCGCCTTGATGACGTCGACGTCCTTCTCGCCCAGCAGCGCGATGTCCGCCATCGCCTCGCGGCAGCGGCTCATGTCGGCCATGTCGGCCGCGGCGTACTTGCGCTGCAGGTAGTAGACGGACTGGCACCACAGCGAGCGCACCGCCGGATACTCCTTCTCCTGGAGCGCCTGCGCGGAGAGGGTGTGCGCCTGCTTGTAGCTGGCGAAGGTGTCCTGGAGGAGCGCCTGGCGCGCCTGGCTCACGAGCTGCGCCTGGGGCGAGCCGTCCGAGACGCGCGCGGGGAAGATGGCCCGGCGACCGAAGGCACCGTAGCGCGTGCCGAACTCCGTGCCCACGCCGATGCCCAGCATCAACACGGCCACGCCGGCGGCGATGAACAGGGGGATGCGCTTCTTGATCTTCGCATCGGCGCCACTGCGGTCCACGACGGAGACCGCGGCCATGCGACCTTCGTAGAGCTGCTCCAGGCGACGCATGTTCGCCTGCGTTCCACCCGGGTCGGCGCGAGGGGCTTCGGAGTCCGACGCGGTGGCGACGGGCGCGGCGGCCACGACCTTGGACGGGCCCTCCATCAGCCTCTGGATGGCGGAGGCGAAGGTGGGGATGGTGCCGATGGCCGACCACGACTCCGAGTCCAGGGAGACGTCCTCGTTGCCGAGCAGCTGCCCGTCCTCGAGCATCTTGACGACGACGCCCTCGTCGAACGGGCCGAACACCTTGCCGGAGCGGCGGCGGACGTGGAAGCGGCGCACCTTGGCGCCGGCCTGGCCCGTCTCGCGGCTCGCGGCGTCGTCGATGAAGGACAGCATCTCCAGACCGTCCGCCGGACCCGCGTTGGGCGGGGGCGGCAGGGGGTCGGAGAGGTCCGCTTCCAGGTCGTCACCGGGCCTCGCGGTGGGGTCGAACTCGAGCGAGTCCGGGATGCCGGGCGACGCCGCGGGAGTCGGCGGCATCCCGAAGTCCACGTCGCCAAAGTCCACCGAGGGGTTGAACGACGCGGGAGGCGCGGCGGGAGGCGGGGGCTCGGCGAAGTCGAGGCTGAAGTCCGGCACCGGCGCGGGCGCGGAACCGAAATCCGCGTTGAACCCGGGCGAGGGGGGTGATGCGAAGTCGAACGACAGGTCCTGCGGCTGCGCGGCTGGCGACGGCAGGTCGGAGAAGTCCATCCCGGGCGCGGCGGGCGATGGCAGGTCCGAGAAGTCCATCGCTCCCGCGGTGGGCTGCGACGCGGAGAACGGATCCTCCCCCGCGGGCACGGGCAGCTCGGCGAAGTCGAACGACGGTCCCCCCGAGGGCGGAGGCGGCAGCGCGAAGGGGTCCTCCGTCATCGGCGCCTGCGCATACGCGGGAGGCGGAGGCAGCGCGAAGGGGTCTGCTTCCAACGGCGGAGGCGGCAGCGCGAACGGGTCCTCCGTCATGGGCGCCTCCGCGTACGCGGGAGGCGGAGGCAGCGCGAACGGGTTCGCCTCGACCGGGTAGCCGGCATGCGCGGGGTTGGGCGTGGGAGGCAGCGCGAAGGCGGTGGCTTCGCCGCTCGGGGTCTCGACGTCGAAGGCGAAGGGATCCGCTTCAGGCTGCGCGGGCACGGGAAGCGCGTCGTCGGAGAAGTCGAAGTCGCGCGCGGTGCCCGTCACGTCGGGCATTTCGACGGAGCCGTGGGCCAGGTCCACCGGCGGCGCCAGCGAGTCGTCCGAGAAGTCGAACTCGCGCCCCGCCTTGGGCGGAGGGGGTGCCGCGGGCCGCGGCGGCTCGCGGAACGCCGCGTTGGGCATCGGAATGGCCACGACCCGCGTCACGTCCCGGTCCTGGCGGACGGGCGGCTCCACGTCGTCGAAGCCCTCGCTGAACGCGTCCACCGCGCCCGGCAGGGGAATGGCGCCAGACGAAGACGCGACACCCGGCAGCGGGATGGCACCGGAGTCGAAAGGCGCGGAGGCACCAGGCAGTGGAATGGCGCCCGCGTCGTAGCCGAAGTCATCCTGCGGAGCGGAGGCGCCGGGCAGCGGAATGGCGCCCGCGTCGTAGCCGAAATCATCCTGCGGCGCGGAGGCACCGGGCAGCGGAATGGCGCCCGCGTCGAAGGCGAAGTCGTCGTGCGGAGCGGAGGCACCGGGCAGCGGAATGGCACCCGCGTCGTAGCCGAAGTCGTCGTGCGGAGCGGAGGCGCCGGGCAGCGGAATGGCACCCGCGTCGTAGCCGAAGCCATCGGACTGTGGGGCGGCGCCCGGGAGGGGAATGGCCTCGTGCCCCAGGGCGATGGCCCCCGAGGGCGCGGCGCCCGGGAGGGGAATCGCGATGGCGCCCGACGGCGCGGCCCCGGGGAGGGGAATCGCGGCGGCGCTCGGCGCGGACGCACCAGGCAGGGGAATGGCGGCGGCCGACGGAGCAGGCGCGGCAGGGGCCGCTGCGCTCACTCCCTCGGGTCTGATGGGGAAGGTGGTCTGGCACCGGGCGCACTTGAGCTTCGCGCCACCCGGGGGGATCCGCTTGTCATCGATGTTGTAATTCGTCTGGCAAGACGGGCAGGAGACTTTCATGGGGTTCCTTCGACGGGACCGGCGCGCGCAGGCTACCAGAGGCGTTTCCAGCCCGGAAAGAACGCGCCAGCCCGCAGTGGAAGCGGTCCCCCCCTTTACTCCCAGGCGGGCGGCCGAGGGGGCTTGAGATTTCGCGCCCCTGGCACCGCGCGTTCGGCTCCCCCTCACCCGGAGGAGGTGGTAGGACCGACCCGGTATGGAACCCATCGTCATCCTGGGAGCGGGGCTCGCGGGTCTCTCCACCGCCCATTTCCTCCAGAAGCCCTGGCTCCTCATCGAGAAGTCAGACCGGGTCGGCGGCCTCATCAAGACCGAGGTCATCGATGGGTGTTATTTCGACCCCACCGGGCACTGGCTCCACCTGCGGGACGCCGAAATCCAGGAACTGGTGAACACACGCTGGCTGCCGGGGCAGATGGTCCGCATCCAGCGCAAGGCGGGCATCTTCACGCGCGGCGTCTTCACGCGCTTCCCGTACCAGGTGAACACCCACGGGCTGCCGCCGGACGTCGTCGCGGAGAACCTCGTCGGGTACGTGGAGGCCATCTACGGCGAGAAGGGCCGAGCGCTGCGTGAGCGGGAGCCTCGCGACTTCGAGGAGTTCATCCTCCGCTACATGGGCGAGGGCTTCGCGAAGAACTTCATGGTGCCCTACAACCAGAAGCTCTGGACGGTGCACCCCCGTGAGCTGTCCGCCGCCTGGGTGGGTCGCTTCGTGCCCCGGCCCTCTCTCAAGGAAGTGGTGGACGGAGCGCTCGGCGCGGGCAGCGACGCGGTGGGCTACAACGCGTCCTTCGTCTACCCGCGCGAGGGCGGCATCGAGAGCCTGGCCCGCGCCATGCTGCGAGACTTGAAGGGCGGCGAGTTGAGCGTCCGCACCGAGCCCACCTCCATCGACTGGAAGGCGCGCAAGGTCGTGCTGTCCGACGGCCGGACGCTGTCCTACTCGGGGCTGGTGTCCACCGTGTCGCTGCCCGGCCTGGTGCGACTCCTGGCCCAGGGCGCCTCGGGAGTTCCCGACGAGGTTGTCGCCGCCGCGAAGCGTCTGCGCGCCACCACCGTCACCTACGTCGCCGTGGCCGCCAAGGGCGCCAACCGGCAGCCCTGGCATTGGATCTACCTGCCGGAGCCGGAGTTCCACACGTACCGCATCGGCTCACCCTCGGCGGTGTACGACGCGCTGGCCCCCAAGGACACCGCGACGTTCTACGTGGAGTACAGCCACCACGGCGAGCTGTCCCCGGCCGCCGCGGAGAAGTACGCCGTGGAGGACCTGCTGCGCTCGCAGATGATCCACTCCGCGGACGACGTCCTCTTCGCCCAGGCCCGGGAGATTCCCCACGCCTACGTCCTCTACGACGACGCTTACGGGCCCGCGAAGGCGGAAATCCTCCGTTTCCTGGAGCACGCGGGCATCCTCACGGCGGGCCGCTACGGACAGTGGGAGTACTCGTCCATGGAGGACGCCATCCTTGGCGGGCGGGCGTGTGCCCGGACGCTGAACGGCTGACGAAGTCGAGACGCGCCGCGCCGCATCTTGTCGACGGGTGGCGCGGGGCATGCTAGGCGGACCGGACCGCAGCCTGTCCGGACCTGATTCCATGGCACCGCACCTGTCCGTCGTCATCCCTGTCTACAACGAGGAGTCCATCATCACCTCGGCGGCGGACGAGCTCCGCCAGGGGTTGGATGCGCGTGGACTCGACTACGAAATCATCTTCGCGGAGAACGGCTCCCGGGACGCCACGCCGCGCATCCTCGACGAGCTGTGCGCGAAGCACCCGCGCCTGCGCTGGTTCCATTCGGAGCGCCCCAACTACGGCGTCGCCCTCAAGGCCGGCATCAGCATGGCCCGGGGCACCTACGTCATCTGTGACGAAATCGACCTCTGTGACGTCACCTTCTACGACGCGGCGCTGCCGCGCCTGGAGCGGGGCGAGGCGGACATGGTCGTGGGTTCCAAGGCGGCCAAGGGCGCCAGCGACCAGCGCCCCCTCATCCGCCGCGCGGCCACCCGGGTGCACAACAAGCTCCTGAAGGTGACGCTGGGCTTCCAGGGCACGGACACGCACGGGCTCAAGGCGTTCCGCCGCGAGGCGCTCCTCCCGGTCATCCAGAAGTGCGTGGTGGACATGGACGTGTTCGCCAGCGAGTTCGTCATCCGCGCCTGGCGCGAGGGGCTGAGGGTGATGGAGATTCCCATCCAGCTCCACGAGAAGCGCCAGCCGTCCATCCACCTCTTCAAGCGCGTGCCCAACGTGCTCAAGAACGTGGGCAAGCTGTTCTACGTCATCCGCATTCGCGGCACGTGAGCAGGGGAGGGCGCACACCGTGAGGCTGGCGTCCATCTCCGTCGACCTCGACTCCCTGCCGCACTACTGCCGCATCCACGGCCTGCCGGAGTCGCTGCTGGATGCGCGCGCCCGCTCCCTCGTCCATGCCGTGGCGGTGCCTCGTTTCCGCGAGCTGCTCGACACGCTCGGCGCGCCGGGCACCTTCTTCGCCATCGGCGAGGACCTGGAGGCGGACACCATTGCCTCCTCGGGTATGCGCGCGGCCCATGAAGCGGGCATCGAGGTGGCCAGCCACAGCCACTCGCATGACTACGCCCTCACGCGCCGGGGCCCCGCCGCCATCCTGGAGGACCTGCGGCGCGCCGATGCGGCCATCCTCGCGGCCACGGGCGTACGGCCCGAGGGCTTCCGCGCGCCGGGCTACACACTGAACGCGGACCTCTACGCGGCCACCGTCGAGCTGGGCTACCGGTATGGCTCCTCCGCGTTTCCCGCCACGCCGTACTACGCGGCCAAGGCGGCGGTGATGGGCGCGCTGTCGCTGATGGGGCGCCCGTCTCGCTCGGTGCTCGACACGCCTCGCGTGCTGCTCGCGCCCCGCGTGCCGTACCGCCCGGACCCGGCCCGGCCCTATCGACGGGGCACAGGCTCGGTGCTGGAGCTGCCCATGGCGGTGACGCCCGCCCTGCGCTTCCCGTTCATCGGCACCTTCGCCACCACGCTGCCGCTGCGGACCCTGCGAGGTGCGTGGCGCTCCTGCCGCCGCGACGCGTTCTTCAACTTCGAACTCCACGGCGTGGACGTGCTGGACGCAACGGACGGGATTCCCGGCGAGCTGGTCCGACAGCAGCGGGACCTGCGCGTTGGCGCGACGCGGAAGCTCGAGCGGTTGCGTGAAATCTTCGGCTGGCTGAAGTCCGAATGCGACGTCGTCACGCTGCGAGACGCGGCCGGGCGGCTGTCCGCCACGCTCTGAGCGTCACCTGGCCACGGCGGGCGAGCCGAGCACGTCCACCACCGAGTCCAGCACGCGCGGGTCCGTGAGCATCCACGGGTGGAGCAGCACGGGAAAGGTGCGCTCGCTGGCCCCCGGTAGCCGTGAGCTGGAGGCGGGGAGGATGGTCAAATCCCACGGCGTCCAGAAGCTGTGCACCTCCGTGCTGCCCCAGGGACGAGGGTCCTGCTGGAGTGCCCGCAGGAGTCTGCTGCCGGGCCTCATCTGCGCCACGCCCTTGCCTCGTCCCAGGAACGCCAGGCCCGTGCCCGCATGAGGGCCGGAGATGGAGACGAAGCGCCTCACCACCAGACGCCCTCCGAGCAACTGCACCCAGTAGCGCGTGACGAGCGCCCCCATGCTGAAGCCCACCACGTCCACGCGGCGGGCGCCGGTGCGTGCACGCAGGGCCTCGGCCTCACGGGCCACCTGCCGGGCCAGCACGGGAATCCCCTCACTGCCGTTGTTGGGGACCATGGAGAGGGCGTGGACATGGGGCCAGCCCTCGAGCTCCAGCCGGCGGCGCAGCAGGTCGAAGGCGCTGGCGTCGTCGCCAATGCCATGGACGAGCAGCACGGGCACGCGCTGCTCCACGGGCGCCAGCCGTGGAGACGACGCGGCGAGCGCGGCGGCCGTCACGGCGCACCCCGAGAAGAGCCAGGCCAGGCCCAGCAGGACGAGCATCGTGCGCATGCGGGGCGAGACATGGCGACGTCACCCCTGGCTGGCATGGGGCCACGGGGGCATTCGTCCACTCGTGGCGGCCCGGGGCTCAGGTGCCGTCACGCAGTGCACTCCAATCCGCTCGCACCTGGTCGGCATAGGCCCGCGCGAAGGCCGACAGCCGGCCCGTGGCCTGTGCCGCGTCGTCGCCCACCCAGGACCGCAGCTCGCGCGCCTGCTTGGGCGTGGCGCCGTGGGCCCGAGCCAGGACCTGGCCCACCTGGGTGAAGACCGAGACCAGGTCCTTCTTTCCCGTCAGCGCCCCGTCTCCCAGCTTCGCCTTCTCCGGCTCCAGCTCGCGCACCAGGAAGGCCCGCCCTCCCATGCGAGTGGCACCGGTGAGCGGGTTGGCGTGGCTGGAGAGCCGGCGCTGCGCGTCCACCACCGCGCTTCCGTCCGCTGGAAGCGGAGGCGACTCCACGCTCGGGGCGAGCAGTTCCTTCAGCTCCAGCAGCACGGGAGGCGCCTTCGGGTCCGCCGCGCGCGCCAGCACCCAGTACCGCTCCAGCCCATAGCTGCTGCCGCCCGCGTCCAGCCGCTGGGCCACGTCCAGCACGCGCGGCGGCAGGGCGATGTCCTGCCGTCCCGTCAGCGCGGCCAGGGAGTCCGCCAGGGCGGCCCGCACCTCCCGCTGCTTCGCGGGGGAGACCGACTTCAACGTGTCCGAGGTCCGGAAGCTCGCGGCGTCAGGGCCCTCCATCCGGGCATGTTTCTTCACCAGGGCCTCTCGCGAGGTGTCGTTCGCGTCCCCGAGGAGGTCATCCACCGGGCCGGTGGCCTCCTTCTTGGTGAGGAATGCCCCGGGGTTCTCCGCACCTCCGGCGAGCGACTCGAGTGTCGAGAAGTATGCGTCCGCGAAGGCCCGGAGGATGACCTCTTGTTCCTTGGAGGACAGCCCCGACTCGCGCGCGGTGAGCACGGCGCTGGTCGCCATGCGCGTCAGATCCACCTCCGGCGAGCCGCGCCCGGCCTGGTCGAAGTCGTTGAGTCCCCACACCGGCTTGCCCTCTGGCCCGCGGAAGGTGCCGAGGTTTCCCACGTGCGCGTCACCCACCACCGGGATTCGGGGCGCGGGGCGGTCCACCAGCCGGGCCTCGGCGAAGTAGGGGCCTCGCAGGTCCGCGTGGAAGAGCGCGGGCATCATCCGGAAGAAGGACGAGGGGCGCTCGCGCATCAACGCCAGCTTCTCCTCGAGGCGCGCGGGAGGCAGGTCCAGCCGCGCATGGAAGTCCTGGCTGAACGTCACCGCCTGCCCGGGCGCGCGTCGGAGGGTGGACGCGGAGGCCCTGGCGCTGCTGGCGGGCGCCGAGACGGGAGCTGCGGCCTTCGGGGTGGAAGCCGCGGGGCGGGGACGAATTCGCATGGGCGTGGGCCCCTCACGTTATCCCGGATGGGCACGGCAAGGTTTCCCCACTCCCGGTACGGGGGCCGGTGGTGTAAAGAACCAGGGATATGCTGGAGCGACTCGGCGACCGAGTGAAGAAGGGCCTGCGCGAATGGACCGACCGCCTGGCCAACGACGAGCAGAAAGAGCGGATGCAGGCCCTGGTTCGGCCTGAGAACGAGTACGGGGTCGACCCGTTCGGCTACAACCTCGACTTCAGCCTGTCGGCGGTGGCGCCCTTCCTGTGGCTCTACCGCAACTACTTCCGCGTGGAGACCTACGGCATCGAAAAGGTCCCCGCCGGCCGCGTGCTGCTGGTGTCCAACCACTCCGGCCAGCTCCCCCTGGACGGCGCCATGATTGGCGTCTCCCTGATGCTGGAGGCCAGTCCGCCCCGCGCCATGCGCAGCATGGTGGAGAAGTGGGTGCCGTCCCTGCCGTACGTCTCCACCTTCATGGCGCGCATGGGCCAGATTGTCGGCACGCCGGAGAACTGCCGGCGGCTCCTGGAGTCCGACGAGGCCATCCTCGTGTTCCCGGAAGGGCTGCGCGGCATCAACAAGCTGTGGCCCCAGCGCTACCAGCTCCAGGAGTTCGGCCTGGGCTTCATGCGCCTGGCGCTGGAGACGCGCACGCCCATTGTCCCCGTGGCCGTCGTCGGCGCCGAGGAACAGGCCCCCGCGCTCATGGACCTCAAGCCCGTGGCGAAGCTGCTCGGCTTCCCGTCCTTCCCCGTCACCCCCACGGGCCTGCCCTTCCCGCTGCCCACCAAGTACCGCCTGTACTACGGCGACCCGATGCACTTCACGGGACGCCCGGACGACGAGGACAGCGAGCTGGACAAGAAGGTCCGCACCGTGAAGGCGGCCATCCAGTCCATGCTTCACCAGGGACTCAAGGAGCGTCGCGGGGTGTTCTGGTGAGCGCCCGCGCCCCAGCTGACGGTGTTATGAGGCTCGCACCATGAGACCGGCCGTCGTCGTCACGGGTATCAGCGGCAACCTCGGCCGCACCCTCGCCAAGCTCCTCCACAAGCACGAGCGCATCATCGGCATCGACCGGCGTCCCTTCGTGGGCCGGCCGAAAGACGTGGAGATGTACGAGCTGGACCTGCGCAAGAAGAAGGCGGAGGACGTCTTCCGCAAGAACGAGGTCCGCGCCGTCATCCACATGGGCATCATGCATGACCCGCGGATGAGCGAGGAGGAGCACCACTCCTTCAACGTCGTGGGCACCACGCGCCTGTTGGAGTACTGCGCGAAGTACGGCGTGAAGAAGGTCGTCGTGTTGTCCTCGGCGAACGTCTACGGACCCAGCCCGGACAACTCCAACTTCCTCACCGAGGACGCGCCGCTCATGGCGGCCAGCCGCTTCTCCGGCGTGCGGGACTTGATTGAAGTGGACATGCTCGCGCATGGCTTCTTCTGGAAGCACCCGCACATCGAGACGGTGATTCTGCGGCCCGTCCACATCGTCGGGCCCACCATCAAGAACGCGCCCTCCAACTACCTGCGCCTGCGCCACCCGTGGATGCTGGCCGGCTTCGACCCCATGGTGCAGCTCATCCACGTGGAGGACGTCGCGCGCGCCATGGTGGCGGCCCTGCGCCCGGAGCCCAAGGGCGTCTACAACATCGTCGGCCCCGGAGAAGTGCCCCTGTCCGCGGTGATGCGCGAGCTGGGCAACTCCCCCATC
>NZ_JABUMQ010000020.1:0-60232 GCF_013336645.1 Myxococcus sp. CA039A
CCATCACGCCCTTCGTCCGAGCCCGAGCCGCCCCGCCGGCACCCCGCCGACAGCACCGCGACACCCAACACGAACACGACGAAGAACGAGCGGACCATGGGTGCCCGGCATGTCTCCAACCCTCCACGCCACCGTCAACCCACTCCGACGACCCACGGTTCTCACCCCAACACCCCCACCGGCACGTCGGAGGCCCCACGTCGGGTAATTCGTGCCCATTTGGAGAAAAACGCCCCTCTGGAACTCCAGGGACCAAACCCACGGCGTCCGTTTGCCTTCACCCCGGGAACGGGCGTTATCCTTCCGACAGACTGGACCTCTGGGTGGGGGATGACATGGTGGAGAAGGCTCGGGAGTGGAAGTACGGCGCGCATCGGGTTCGCATCGAGCCGCCAGACATCGCGGTGGCGACCTTCGAGGGCCCCATCACGATGGACGACGTGAAGCGCACCTCCGAAATCTACAAGGAGGTCTTCACCGTCCTCGGCCCCTACTACATCCTCGCGGAAATCGGCCGCTCCCAGATTGAGGCCGCCGGCCGCCGCTACCTGTCCGAGAACAACCGCTCCGAGTGGTTCAAGGGCTGCGTCTACGTCGGCGCCGACATCGTCCAGCAGACCTTCGGCAAGGCCATCTCCCTCGCCATGCTCTTCACCGGCAAGTCCAGCTTCGAGACCACCTTCGTCAAGACGCTCGACGACGCCCGCGCCTGGGTCCAGCAGAACCGCGCTCGCTCCCAGCGAAAGGCCGGCTGAGTCTCGCTTCACGGGCTGTGTGAAGTCTGACACCCCCGCTGTCTCCTTCCAGACCCAGGCCCCCTCCGAAAGTCCTGGTTTGGGAGGGAAGACTGGATTCTCGCTCCCTGTTGCCACGGGCGGTATGCTTGTGTCGTCAGCCCAAGGGAGCGCCCATGCAGCAACAGGAATGGAAGTTCGGTGCCCACCAGATTCGCCACGAGGCCCCGGACCTGGTGGTGGCCGTGTTCAGCGGCATGCTGAATCTGGAGGACATGAAGCGGGCCGTTGAAATCTACGGCCAGGTCGCCAAGAGCGGCGGCTATTACATGATTGCCGATATCGGCAACTCGCAGCTCCAGGCGGAAGCCCGCCGGTACCTGTCCGACAACAGCAAGGCGGAGTGGTTCAAGGGCTGCGTCTACGTCGGCGCGGACATGGTCCAGCAGACCTTTGGCAAGGTCATCTCGCTGGGCATGTTCCTGACGGGCAAGTCGGAGTTCAAGACGGAGTTCGTCAAGACGATGGCCGAGGCCCACGCCTGGGTGGAACAGCAGCGCCGCGCCAACCTCCGCAAGAGCGGCTGAGCGCACGCAGTCCGCCTTTTTCCGTCGTCTGCTTCAACCTTCGCGGTGGCCCCTGTCCGGGGCCCCGCCGCCCCCCCGGGCCCAGCTCGCGCCTGTAACCGGGTTGAGTGCCGTTTCCTCTCCGAGGACGCGCTCCCCGTACCCCTGGTGCCTGCTGGATTTCTCACAATCCAAGCCGATGCGACGTCCGTGCGTCCGGCCAACCCTCCGGAATCAGGCGGATTCTATAAATACTAAACCTTCGTGGTGTCACAAGAGACCAGTTTCACTAAAAAAATCGCACCATACTGGCATAAACCCAGGAAATTGAGGTATAGGCGGTCATTCTGGAGCCCCCATCGCGCCCGGTATTCCAAGTCAGGGCTCCGGAAGCCGGCTGTGCCCCATGCCTCAACCATCCTTTGTCCGAGCGGTGAGCTGGGGGGGCCCGCGCTCGAACTGACGAGTGACGCCATGCCCGTAACGGTTCAGAAGCAGGAAGAGACCGGTGTTCCGGCCCACGCCCCCGCCTCGCGATGCCCTCACCTGGGGGCGCAGTACAACCCCTTCGCGGGGCCGCACGTCGACAACCCCCACCCCTTCTTCGAGAAGCTGCGCAAGGAAGAGCCGGTCAGCTTCAGCCCGATGCTGGGCATGTGGCTGGTGAGTCGGAACGACGACGTCCTCCAGGTACTCAAGGACACGTCGCGCTTCTCCAACCGGGACATGCTGGTGAGCGGCACCCACCTCACGGAGGAGGCGAAGGGCATCCTCGCGCAGGGCTTTCCCATCGCCCACGTGCTGCTGGGCATGGACCCGCCGGAGCACACCCGCCTGCGACGGCTGATGAACCGGGGCTTCACCGCGCAGCGCATCTCCGGCATGGCGCCCTTCATCGAGAAGATGGCGCGCCAGCTGGTGGGCCGCTTCGCGCAGGAAGGTCACGCGGACCTGGTGGAGCAGCTGGCCTATCCGCTGCCCGCCCACGTCATCCTCGGCGTCATGGGCGTGCCGCAGGAGGATGTCTGGAAGATAAAACGCTGGAGCGCGGACTGGCAGCAGCTCACCTTCGAGCACGTCCCGCCGGAGAAGCAGCCGGAGATGGCTCGCGGCGTGATTGAGTTCCAGCGCTACTGCATCCAGCTCATCGAGGAGCGGCGCAAGGCGCCCCAGGAAGACCTCATCAGCTACCTGGTGGAAATCGAGGCCGACGGCGAGGCGCTCACGCTGCACGAGCTGGTGATGGCCATTGGCGCGTCCATGCTGTCCGCCGGCCACGAGTCCACCACGGCGATGATGTCCAACACCTGGAAGCTCGCCCTGGAGCACGGCCTCTGGAAGCGCCTGCGAGACAACCGCGAGCTCGTCCCGAAGTTCATCGAGGAGGGCTGCCGCTACGACTCCGTCCAGCACGCGATGATTCGCACCGCCCTGGAGGACGTGGAGGTCGGCGGCGTCCAACTGCCCAAGGGCTCACGGCTCCTCATGCTGTACGCCGCGGCCAGCCGGGACGAGTCGCTCTGCCCCCACTCGAACAAGCTCGACGTGGACCGCGAGAAGCCGCCCCAGCACCTCACCTACGGCCGTGGCACGCACTTCTGCCTGGGCGCGCCCCTGGCCCGGCTCCAGGCGCAAATCACCACCAACGTCCTCCTGGACGCACTGGAAGACCCGCGCATGGTCCCCAACCAGGACCACGGCACCTGGCAGAGCATCGTCCTGCGCCAGATGCGGCACCTGAAGGTGGAGTGGACGCCGTCCGCGGCTGTCCCGTAGCCACCGCCCCCGGGAAATCGGCGCTTCCCGCGCCTCCCCATCCATGTCATGAGCCGGGCCCTGCGGACCTTCATCGGTCTCCAGGGCCCGGCGCATGTCTGGGCTCTGACTTCAGTGGACCCGTGCCTCCCACAAGCGGTCCACTCGCACCCGGCTTCCGGCCAGAGTCGGAGTCACTGTCGACCCTCATGGGGTTTCGACGGACTTCACTTGGCTGTTTGAAACGGGCGTGCGTACGTTACAGAGAGAAATTTCTTGCCATACTGGCCGTTCTTGCGAGAAAGAGTCCTGGAATACCCTGCTTGCTCGTAAAGACGAAGGAGCCCCCCATGTACGCCGAGGTCATAGACGAAGCGGATGTGCAGTTCGCGCGGCGCGTCGATCGGCAGGCGCTGGCGAAAATGACCCGGGAGATGTCCCGTGTGAGCAACGTGAGGGCGCTGTGGGCGCTCGGCACGCAATGGCTCGTCATTGTCGCGGCGTTTGCCGCGGTTGTGTGGGTGGACCGGTGGTGGGCCTGGCCCATCGCGGCCCTGGTCATCGCCACGCGTCAGCACGCGATGCTCGCGCTGATGCACGAGGCGGCGCACTACCACTTCCTGTCGAACCGGAAGGTGGGTGACGTGGTGGCCGACTTCCTGTGCGCCTTCCCGCTGAACATGACGACGGCGGGCTACCGGCACCAGCACATGGAGCACCACCGCCACGTCAACACGGCGAAGGACCCGTACTGGGCCTCCATGCAGCAGGACCCGTCCTGGCACTTCCCGCGCACGCCGATGCGCGCCGCGGCGGTGTTCATGGGCGACGCGCTGGGCCTGTACGCGCCCAACCACCTCAAGGTGGTGTTGCCGTGGACGTACTGGGGCCGGCTCCTGGGCGGCGCGAAGCCCAAGGTCTCCGCCGCCGAGCACGTGCGCTACGTCATCTACGTCGCCGCGCTGCTCACCACACTGGTGATGACGGGCGCGTGGCTGCACTGGCTGCTGTTGTGGGTGCTGCCGACGACGACGGTGATGATGGCCTTCTTCCGGATGCGCGCGCTGGGCGAGCACCCGCTGGACGCCGAAATCAAGGGCGACGAGACGCGCGAGACGCGCGACGTGAAGGGCACGCTGCTGGAGAACTTCTTCGTGGCGCCGCTCAACTGCAACTACCACCTCACGCACCACGCCTTCCCGTCCGTGCCCTTCTACAACCTGCCCGTCATGCACGAGGAGTTGGACAAGGCGGGCATGCTCGAGGACGGGGTGAACCGCTTCGACACGTACCTGGGCAAGCACAACAGCCTGGTGAAGTACCTGACGCGCAAGCCCGCCACCGTCGCGGAGGCCCTGCCCGCCGCCACGCCGACGCCGACTCCGGCTTCGGGCGTGAGGATGCCGCTGCACTCGTAGCCTCGTGACGACGCACGCATCGCCCTGGCGAGCGAGGCGTTGGCCGCTGTCAGTCACCGTCGGGGTGGGGGCCCCGCGGAGAACGACAGGTCGACGACACGCCTCACGGGAAGCGACGCAGCGACGTCCACGGGAAGGGCTTCCAGAAGGGCGTGCTCACCGCGTCGGCATCGAGCGGGAACCAGGGCCCCACGGAGTCACTCCCCGAGGAGAGGACATGGAAGTCCTGGGCGGGCATGAACCCTTGCCCCAGGAGCGCCACGCGGCGGCCCCCCGCGTCGGCCGCCACGTCCAGCACCAGCACCGTGTGCCCCGGGCTGCCGCCCAGCACGAAGAAGTCCCCGCCACGCAGCTCGTCTCGCACGGGACGCCCCTTGGCGCTCTCCAGTGACAGCGTGCCCGCGTAGGTGAAGACCAGGTCCAGGTAGGAACGGAACGCCGCGCGAGAGCTGTCCGCCGCCGCGCTCCTCGCCCACGTCACCTTGGAGCCCGCGATGCGCGCCCGGTCTCCCGCCGCGTACTTCGGCCACGAGGCCAGGTGTCCGCTGGTGAAGCGATAGGCGATGCGCTCCCGTTGCTGACTGGACCACTGCCACTCCGCATGCAGCCGGATGATGGAGTCCGCGCACTGCTGGAGATTGGCCGAGCCGATGTCCAGCTCCGCCACCGCCGCCAGTCGAGCATCGTCGCCGGGCAACACCTCTCCGCCCCGGAAGTGCAGCACCGGCGTGCCCCGCGCGCGCAGGGGCAGGCCGCGCAGCCACGCGCCGAACGAGCCCGTCTCCAGCGTCACGCGCGTGTAGCCCTCCGGCGCGGGGATGGCGAGTTCCAGTGGACGGACCTGGGCGTCCTTCGCCAGCCAGCCGTAGCGCGCCAGCTCCTCGCGCGTGGGGGCGCGGGGCTCGGCGGAGGCGGTGGACTGCTCGGGGGCCCGTGAAGCCGCCGTCGCGAGCACCGTGCCCCGCAGGCGCGGCGCCAGCGGGCTGGCCCCCGAGGCTGCTGGCCACAACAGCGCCACCAGACAGGCCCGGGCGAGCCACGCCGCCCCGGTGCGAAGTGGAGAGGACGGGGAGAGGGGCGGACACTCGGATGCGGTCACGACGGGAGACTCCAGGCAGGTGGGGAGCGGCGCTTCGGATGGGAGGATTCTCGCCGCTCGAAGGTTCCCTCGCAGCCTCGCGTTTCGTGGAATGCGCACGCGCGTGAGGTCGCCTGCTCTCCGCCGGGGCGATGACCGACGACTCGACGACACCTCCTCCTCCCCGGCAGGTGCGTGATGACGCTCGTGCACTACCTTTGAACGAAGATGCGCCGCCAGGCGAGCCTCGTGCTGCTCAACATCCTGTCCCTGTCCCGCCTCCCCATGGCGGTGGCCTTCATCGTCGAGTCCGACGCGAAGGTGCGCGCGGCGCTCGTCGTGCTGGCGGCCTTCTCCGACTTCCTCGACGGCTGGATTGCGCGACACAAGGGCCTGGCCACGCGACTGGGCGCGCTCATCGACCCGGTGGCCGACCGCGCCTTCATGGTGACGGCCATCCTCGTCTGCTACCTCGACAGCCTCATCACCCTGCCGGAGGTCCTGCTGTTGCTGGTGCGGGACATCGGCACCGCGGTGGGCTTCATCGTCACCCGGCTGGTGCCGAAGCTGCGGCGGGTGGAGCTCAAGGCGCGGATGCTCGGCAAGGTGGTCACCTCGCTGCAACTGGTGACGCTCTTGTGCGTGCTGCTGTTTCCCCCCGCCGTGCGCCCGCTCGTCGCGCTCATCGCCGTGTTGTCGCTCGCCTCGGTGGTGGACTACACGCGCGCGGTGCTGCGCTCCCGGCGGAGGGCTCGGGGGGCTTCACCTGTCCCGCGCTCCGACGAACACGGGCCGCGGGGAACGCCTCTCCCCACGGCCCGTAAATAGAAGCACCTCAGCCCGGAGGTGGAGACGCGGAGTCTTGCGAATCCGAGAGCCCCAGGGCCCGGTCGCGCTCGGGGGATGCGGCGGCGCGCTCGCCTTCGCTCATCTCCGACCAGACATCGTCCAGGTCGTCCAACAAGGCATCCTCCTCGGGTGAGCCACCCTGTGGATTTCGCGCACGCACACTCTCGAACTTGCGCAGCAGTGCGCGGTATCGGTCAAAGGCCGTCATGATGGGAACCTCCCTGCGAGCGACGACGAACCTGAACGCGAGCGACTGACGGGTCGCTCCCGCGTCTCAATTGTCCGGGTCCTCCTTCCGGAGCACCGAGATTTCCACCGTCTCGTGTTCACCCACCATGTCCACCACCGCGCTGACGCGATCTCCCGGGTCCAGGTCCCGCAAGCCCACGCTCTTTCCGTTGCGCAGCACCCGCGTCCGCGGAGTCACCTCCAGCGTCAGCGGCTCTCCACTGTCCTGCGCGATGACGACATCGGGCGGAGCCACCGAGCGCACCGCCCCCGTGAAGGTGGCCATCACCACCGCCGTCCCCGTCGGTGCCGGCACGTTGGAGCCAGCGGGCGGCACGTCGTTCTCCACCTGTCGTGGCGCGGTGCCAGCGCCCCCCGTGCCGCTCGCCTGGGTATCCGGCTCGGAACCCGCCCGCGCCTGTGTGCCCGAGCCGCCCGTGCCCTGCGCCTGGGCGCCGACCTGCATGCGCAGCTTCGAGACCTCCTGACGGAGCTGGCGGACCTCCGCGCGCAGCCCCGACATGCTGTTCCACAGCTCGGACACCTCGGCGGGTGTCGGCGTCTGTCCTGACGGAGGCACCGGCTTCACTTCCGAGGGGGCGGCCGGCGGCCGTGCCTCCTCGGACGCTGACTGCGCCTCCGCCGTACAGCCCCCCGCGCACAGCATGAGCGACAGGCTCGCGACCACGACCGCCATCCAGGCAACCTTCCCTCGCATGAGGCACGGCCTCCCTTCCTCCACAAAGGTGGGGCCTGCCCGCTCATGGACAACCGCCGAAATGGCGGGCAAGCGCCCCGAGAGCAGGCCACCAGGGCAGCGCTGGATGGCCCTCTCCCCTGGAGTCAGGTGCTCCGGCCGACAGGTCGGCCTGACTCGCACCCAGGTCCTCGAAAAAGAGCGCTGAAACTTTCGGCGCGCTCGGCGCACTCCGTGGCGTCACTTTTCCAGGAGTCGTGTCGTGAGCAAGCCATCCGTATGGGTGAGCCTCGTGGTGGGGCTCGTGTTGGGATTCGTGGGAGGCCGCACGTCGGCGCCCGCCGCTGCCCCCAAGGGCACCACTCCCACGCCAGCCGCCGTGGCCCAACCCTCTGACCGCCAGCGCCCTCCCATCTCTCCCGTCGTCTACAAGGTGCCGGTGGATGGCTCGCTCATCCACGGCGAGGAGAGCGCGCTCGTCACGCTCGTGGAGTTCTCCGACTACGAGTGCCCCTTCTGTGCTCGCGGCCACGCCACGGTGAAGCAGTTGCAGCAGCGTTATGGCGACAAGCTGCGCGTGGTGATGAAGCACCACCCGCTGGACATGCACCCGCGCGCCCGGCCCGCGGCGGTCGCGGCCCTGGCCGCCGGAGAGCAGGGGAAGTTCTGGCAGTACCATGACGTACTCTTCGCCAACCCGAGGGCCCAGTCCGACGCGGACCTGGAGCGCTACGCGAAGGAGCTGGGGCTGGACGTCGCGCGCTGGAAGCAGGACCTGGCGGAGCCGAAGCTGGCCGAGCGCATCCGCCGGGATGAGGCGATGGCGATTCAGCTCGGCGCCAGCGGGACGCCGGGCTTCTTCGTCAACGGTCGCTTCATCAACGGAGCCCAGCCGCTGACGGTCTTCACCGGCGTGGTGGACGAGGAGCTGAACAAGGCGGAGGCGCTGGTGAAGGGTGGCGTGCCCAAGGCGGACGTCTACGCGCGCATCATCGAGCGCGGCGTGGAGCGCCCACCCGCGCCTCCCGCTCCGGCGGAGCTGCCCCGGCAGCAGGTGGAGGTGGGTGAGGCGCCCTCGCGCGGCCCCGCCAACGCGCCCGTCACGCTGGTGGCGTGGTCCGACTTCGAGTGCCCCTTCTGCTCTCGCGCGGTGCCCACGCTGAAGGCGCTGGAGAAGGAGTACGAGGGCAAGCTGCGCGTGGCCTTCAAGCACCAGCCGCTGCCCAACCATCCGAACGCGAAGCTCGCCGCGGCCGCGTCCATGGCGGCGCATGAGCAGGGGAAGTTCTGGGAGTTTCACGACCTCCTCTTCGCCAACCAGCGGCAGCTCGACCGGTCGTCGATGGAGGGCTACGCGAAGCAGGTCGGGTTGGATGTGACGCGCTTCAAGAATGCGCTCGACGCCCGGAAGTTCGACGCGCGCATCGACCTGGACTCGGCCGAGGGCATTCGGGTGGGTGCCCGGGGGACACCCACGTTCTTCGTCAATGGCCAACCCATCGTCGGCGCGATGCCCATCGACCACTTCCGTCGCATCATCGACGAGGAGCTGAAGAAGGCCGGCGTGGCCCAGCGCTGAGCCACCTCCGGGCCTCGCGTCACCGGGCTTCCACCACCGGGACGCGGGGCCTGGGCACCAGGAAGAGCAGCCGCCCCTTCTGCTTCATCATGCCGGCGGCCAGCTCCGCCTCGGGGCCTCGGCCCCAGAAGACATCCACGCGGCCCGCCCCCCGGATGGCTCCGCCCGTGTCCTGGTTGAACACGAAGCGGGACAGCGGCCTCCACTGCACCGAGCCATCCGCCATCTTCACCGGGTGGTCCGTGAGGATGAAGGCCAGACCGCCCTTGGGGAACAGTCGCGCGTCCGTGGCGATGGAGCGGCCCGGTGTCACCTCCCTGCCCAGCGAGCCCACCGCCGCGCCTGGCAGGAAGCGGAAGAAGACATAGGACTCGTTGTAGTCCAGCACGCGGTCGCGCTCGGTGGGGTTCGCCGCCAGCCACGCTCTCAACGCCTGCATGGACATCTGCTCGCGGGGAATCACACCCTCCTGGATGAGCAGGGCGCCGATGCTCCGGTATGGACGGCCATTCGACGCGGCGTAGCCCACGCGACGATCGCCGCCGTCATTCAGCCGCAGGGTGCCACTGCCCTGCACCTCCATGAAGAAGAGCGACACCGGGTCCTTCACCCAGGCCAGCTCCAGCTTGCGCGGGCTCAGCCTGCCGCCGCGAATCTCGGCGCGGTTCCAGTAGGGCACCAGTCGCTTGCCCTCCAGTCGCCCGAAGACGCGCTCTGACGCGAAGCGCTCCGCGAAGGGCTCCAGCGGCACCTCGATGAGGTCATCGGGCGCGGACAGCACGGGGACGCGGTACTCGTCGGTTCGCGACAGGCTCGCTTCGAGCACGGGCTCGTAATAGCCCGTGAAGAGCACGGTGCCGTCCTCGCCTCCAGCGGACTCGAGCAGGTCGAAGTCCTCCATCACCGCCTTCGACACCTCCAGCGAGGACATGCCGTCGGTGAGGCGCGCGCGCAGCCGCTCCAGGGCGGATACCAATTCTCCGGCCGTGACTTCGCGCGGGCCGTAGACAAAGCGCTGGTCCACCGGCCGCGTGCGCAGCCAGATGAGGCTCTGGTCCAGCGCGATGCGCAGGGACGCCGACTCGCCGTCGTCCACGAGCTTCACCGTGTCGGAGAACTCCACCAGTGCTTCCTGGGGACGGGTGACCGCTGGACGCGGCACGCGCGCACAGGAGGCGCAGACGAGGAGGAGCACCGTGAGCGAGACGCGTCGAGCGGACCGGGAGAGCATGGCCCCTGGTAACTACTCCAGCCGGAGCCCTCGCGACACTTCCGAGGAGCGTGCCGGAGGACGGAGGCTTCGCGAAACGCACGAGCGCGGCGCCATCGACGCGCCACCCCGCGTGGCTCCGAGGAGCGCTCCGCCAGCTCTCAGCGCGCGGGCGTCGCCACCGGGGACAGCGCTCCCTGGGCGTCCCCCACCACCTTGCCGTCCTTCATCACGAAGCGCACCTGACGCAGCGCCTTGAGGTCCTTCAACGGGTCGCCCTTCACCGCCACCAGGTCCGCGAGCTTGCCCGCCTCCAGCGTGCCAACCCGGTCCTGCATGCGAAGCAGCTCCGCCGCATTCGCTGTCGCCGCGCGCAGGACCTCCACCGGTGGAAGGCCCGCCTCACCATGGGCGGTGAGCGAGCGCATCGTGGACGCGCCACGCGTCTGCCCTGGCACCGCGAGGTACATGTCCGAGCCCGCCGCCAACCGCACGCCCGCCGCCACGGCTCGACGCGTGCGCTCATACCCCTTGGCCACGAGCTTCTGGCAGCGCTCCTTCATGGCGCGCCGCGCCTCCGCGTCACCCGCGTCCGAAGGAAACTCTTCACAAATCTCCAGCGGTCCCTCGGTGGGCACGAGGAAGATGCGCTTGCGCACCATCGGAGCCAGCACGTCATCCGGCAACGCATACCCATGCTCGATGGAGTCCACCCCCGCCTCCACCGCCGCGCGGATGCTGTCGTCCTTGGTCGTGTGCGCCGCGACCGGGCGCTTCACCCGATGCGCTTCCTCGACGATGACCTTCAGCTCCTCCACCGAGAGGATGTTGTGGCCATTGTCGACGATGACCTTGATGCAGTCCGCGCCGTCATACACCGCCTGCCGCACGGCACGGCGCGCCTCGTCCACGCCTGTCACGGTGACGTATTCCTGGTCGATGAGTCCCTGCACGGGCTGCTGGAGCTGCCCGAACTGTCCACCCTGCGGCGCGAGCGCGCGGGTACACGCGGAGATGCGCGGCCCCTCCACCCAGCCTCGCTGGATGGCATTGCGCAGCGCCACATCCCCATTCACACCGGAGTTGCCCACGTCCCGCACCGTGGTGATGCCCGCCTCCAGCAACTCGCGCCCCAGCTTCGCACCCATCAAGGCACGCTCGGCCGTGCTCATCCGTGCCACCTGCAGCTCCATGCTCGACCCATCCCCTCCCAACTCGAGGTTCGTGAGCAGGTGCGAATGTGTATCGATGAGTCCCGGCAGGAGGGTGACGTCCCCTAACTCGAGCACCCGCGTGCCCTCGGGAATGGCCAGGCCGGAGCCCACCGCCTGGATGCGATTGCCCTCGATGAGCACCACGGCCTTCGTCACGAGCTTCGCGCTCCTGCCGTCGAACAGCCTCGCCGCGCGCACCGCGACCCGCTCGGGCCCGGTCGCCTGCGCCCTCGCCGGAGCAGCCAGCCCCCAGGACAGCAGGACACCCATGCTCCACCACAACGAACGCCAGGAACCCAGGGTCATCGCGCCGCTCCTGAACGACAGGGAAGCCCCACGCTCGCCCTGCCGGACTGCGAAGGCAAGCACCGGCCCTTCGCGAGCCTGGGGCCCGCGCTCCGACAGAGCCCTCGCAAGGGGAACATCGCCGCGGCCGCCGCCTTCATCCTGGGTGCCGTGGCCGTGGATGGGTATTGCGCCAGTCGCCTCGGGCAAACCGTCCACCTGAGATGAACTCATTGCCAGATGAACGTCATTGCCACACGGCCCGCGACAACCTGACTTCCGTTGTGGTCACGTATAGGAGGTTTTCAGCGCCCACACCCCCGCCCCCACACGATGACGCGACTCGGACCGTCTCTTCTCGCCCTGGCCCTGGTCGCCGTCCCCCTTCGTGCCCAGACGACTCCGCGGCCCGGCACCGAGTCCTCGCCGCTCTCCGCGCTCATTCCCCCCACCCTGGCCGAGGACGCTCCCGCGCGGTTGCCTCAAGGCCTCCACCTGGACGCGCCCGTCACCGTCGAGCTGGAGCTGACCGTCGACGAGGCCGGTGACGTCGTCGAGGCCCGCATCGTGGGCGAGCCTCCCTCCGCGCTCGCCCAGGCCGCGCTGCACGCCGCGCCCCGCTTGCGCTTCCACCCAGCCACCTCACAAGGGCAACCCGTCACGGTGCGACTGCCCTTCACCTATCGCTTCGAGCCGCCCCCCGTGGCCGCCCTCCGCGCGGTGCTCACCGGCCGGGTGCGCGCCAAGGGCACACGCAAGCCCATCGCCGGAGCCACCGTGCGCGCCGACGCGGCGTCGACGGAGACAGACGCCCAGGGACTCTTCCAACTGGAGCTGCCCCCCGGCGAGCATGCGCTGAAAATCACCGCGCCCGGGCATCGGCTGCTGATGCTCACCGAGACGCTCGACGCGAGCCAGCAGTTGGAGGTGCTGTACTCGCTGGAGCCGCTCGCGGTGAACCCCTACGAGACGGTGGTGCGCGCGGACCGGCCGCGCACCGAGGTCTCCCGCGTCACGCTGCACGAGCAGGAGCTGCGCGAGGTCCCCGGCACCATGGGCGACCCGTTCCGCGTGGTGATGCTCATGCCGGGTGTGACGGCGCTGGCCTCGGGGCTCTCCTATCCCGTGGTGCGCGGAGTGCAGCCCGCCGCCAGTGCCTTCTACGTGGACGGCGTGCGCGTGCCCTTCCTGTACCACCTGCTCGTCGGCAACGCGGTGGTGTACCCGGACCTCGTCGAGTCACTCGACTTCCAGGTCGGTGTGCCCTCCGCGCGCTACGGCAGCCTGCTGGGCGGCGCGGTGGACGCGCACGTGAGCCGGCCGCGCGAGGAGGGCCTGCACGGCAGCGCCTACCTGGACCTCATCCACGCAGGCGCGTTCCTCGAGGTCCCCATTCCCCAGACGGGAACCACCGTCACCGCCGCCGCGCGCATCAGCTACACGGGCCTCCTCATCACCCGCATCGCCAACAGCCTCACCGGGCCGTCGTCGACCACGATAGGCGGCAACGTGTATTCGGAGCCCGGCGAGCCCAAGTTGTACGCGGACTATTGGGACTACCAGACGCGCGTGGAGCAGCGCGTGGGCCAGGGCAACCTCCGAGTCCTCGCGCTCGGCACATCGGACGCGGTGGGACTCACGGCGCGCATCCCCACGCAGAGCTCGGGCGGCGTGGGCCTGCTGTTCCACCGGCTCGACTTGCGCGGTCGCCACCCCTTCGCGAGCGGCGAGGCGGAGGTGGGCCTGACGCTCGGGTATGACCGGCTGAGCCTCGCCTACAACAAGGGCGGCAGCGCGCCCGGCCGCTACGAGCTGACCCAGGGCAGCGTCGCCCTGCGCACGGGCTACACACGCGAGCTGTCCTCCGAGCTGAACCTGGAGGTCTTCGGACACCTGGAGCGACGCGACGCGAGCATGGTGGCCACCGGCCTGTTCCGCCCCGTGGGCCCGGTCGACGGGAAGGACGCGTACTCGCGCCCTGGCATCCTGGGCACCTTCGCGGGCGTGGGCACGCAGCTCACCTGGCGGCCTTCCCCGCGGTGGACGCTGGTGCCGGGCCTGCGGCTGGACAGCTACCACGGCTTCGGGGACACGACGCGGCTGGCGGTGGAGCCTCGGCTCGCGGTGCGGCATGCCTTCACGGACACGCTCACGCTGAAGGCAGGCGCGGGCCTGTACCACCAGCCCGCGACGGTGCTGCTCCCCGTGCCCGCCGGAGAGATGCTCGCGCTGGAGCGGGGACTCCAGCGCGCGGCGCAGTTCTCGCTCGGCTCGGAGTGGCGACCATCTTCGGAGTGGGAAATCTCCGCGGAGGCGTACTTCAACCCGCTCCTGCGCACGCTGGAGTTCAACTTCGAGGACGTGGTGAGCAACCTGCGGCGTCGGGGACTCGAGGCCGAGGACGTGGAGAGCCGGGGCCACAGCTACGGCGTGGAGTTGATGGTGCGCAGGCCACTGGGGCGACGCTGGTTCGGCTGGCTCACGTATGGCTTCAACCAGAGCCGGCGCTTCACGCGCTACGCGAAGGTGGGCCCGGATGGCGAGGAGCTCGGCATGGCGGAGGGCTACCTGCCCTATGCCTTCGAGCAGGCGCACTCCGTCAACGCAGCGCTCAGCTACCGCTTCGACTTCGTCACCGTGGGCGCGGTGGCGCACTTCAACACCGGCCGCCCCGAGACGGGTCAGTTCGGCTACCGCACCATGCGCGAGGGCCTGGGCGAGGACGGCGAGCCCGAGTGGAAACCGGTGAGCCGCGACGCGGTGGACCGACTGCCCTCTTTCTTCCGCGTCGACTTCCGCGCCTCACGCAGCCTCGTCTTCGACAACTTCATGCTCGATGTGTACCTGGATGTCTTCAACGTCACCGCGCGCAGCGAGGTGCTGACCCGCGACTATGGCTACGAGGGTGAAGAGGGCCAGCCCGTGGGCCTGAAGCGCAAGAGCCTCGGCATCCCGGTGATTCTGCCCACGCTCGGCGTCAAGGGGACCTTCTGACATGCGCCACCTGCTCATGGGGCTCGCCTGCGTCATCACCTCGGCGGGCTGCGCGCTGGAGCCCGAGTCTCCCGTCTTCCTCTCCGGCACCGCGCTGGAGTCCGACGGCTCACCCTGGCGCGGCGCTCCGCTCACGCTGATGCGTCCGCGCCGGCTGGATGGACCCCAGCCGATCCCAGGACAAGCTCCAAGTGGACGCCTCACACTCGCGTACGAGCCCTGGGCCCTGGTGACTCCGGACGCGCAAGGACTGTTCCTCCACGAGCTGACCGCGCGCGACACCGGCGCGGACCAACTGGATCGCCCATCCCCCTGGGCGAGCCTCAGCGCCTTCCAGCTCCACCTGCCGTCCCTGGACGGCGCGAGGGACTTCCTGGCCTTCAACTTCATGCGGGACGTGGACCTGCCGCCGCTGCGCCGCTGGGACAGCCAGCTGCGTGCGAGCGAGGACGAGGGCGGCGTTCGCCTGACGTGGGTGGACGTGCCGCCGCTCGCGGACATCCCCGAGCACGGCTACTTCGTGCAGGCGCGTGGCGAGTCCGGCGTGGTGTGGAGCCAGGAGAAGCGCTCCGGCGAGGCGTGGCTGGGGCCGGAGATGCTGGAGGACTTCGCGCCACCGCTCGCCTTCGTGCAGGCCCGAGCCGAGGGCTGGCGGGACTGGTTCCTGAGCGTCCTGGAATATGTGGATGTGCATGAGGCGCCCCCGGTGCCGCTGCCCTTCACGGGACGCATCCCCTTCAGCCGGGGACAGCCCTGCGAGACGGATGACGGCGTCGTGGACCCGTGTCCCTTCACCGACGGCAAGCTCGAGTCGGTCAAGGTGCCAACGCCGATGTACGGCGCGCTGGAGCAGGTGCTCATCATCCGGCTGCGGGAGCCCGTCCATCCCCGCCGCGTGCTGGTGCGAGGCCACAACAGCACGTTCATGGAAGAGGTCCTTCACGTCGAGGGCTCGCTGGAGGGCGGCGCATGGCAGCCGCTGGGCCAGGACACCCTCATTCTGGCGCTCGACACCCCGCCCCACACGGACGACAGGAACACGCAGGTGGCCTTCGAGCGCGACGTCGACGCGCCCCTCCGGGAAGACACGCCGCTCGTGGACCGGGTGCGCATCTTCACCGCGAAACCGTCCAGCAACCCACCGATGCGCGGCTACTTCCACCAACTGCGCGAGGTGTCTGTCTTTTGAGGAGACACCCCGCGCGCGCCGCGCGTCACGCGTAGGGGTTGTAGAACTTCGCGAATGTGGCGCGGGCGAAGTCGCCGAACGTCATGCCCGGCTGGAAGGCGCCCACGCGCAGCTCCGCCGGGTCCGTGCCCTCGGGCGGACGCAGGCGCTCCTCGTTATCGGGCTGCATGAAGACGGCGAACGTCGAGCGGGAGATGTTGCGGCTCGCCGGGTGCGCCAGCGCCTGCACCGCGTGCGGTGTCGCGCGCAGCAGTCCGCCCGTGACGATTTGCGCGCTCTCTCCAATCTGGAACGCGAGGCAGTCCTTGGGGATGACGACCTTGCGCTCCTCGCCACCGCGCGTGCGCACGTAGAGCCCCGCCTCCGGGTCCGGCACCGCGATGTCCTGCCGCGTCGGCTCCGAGGCCCCAGGCTCCGCATCGAAGTACATGGCCGGACACAGCCCCGTCAGCGAGCCGTGGTCGCTGTGCCAGCCGCACCAGGAATCGCGCGTGCGCGGCGTCGAGTCCTCGTTGATGGCGAAGTAGTAGAGCAGCCGCGCCTTGCACGCACGGGACTCGCGGATGGTCCGCGCCAGCTGTGCATCCGGCGAGAGCCTCTCGCCCAGCCGCGCCGTCACGTACCGGTCGCACTGCGCCGCCACGAGCAACCCCACGTCCACCATCTTCCGCCCCAGGGCCTGGAAGGCCGGGCGCAGCGCGGGGAAGTCCGGGTCCGGCCACACGTTGGGGAGGTAGTTCTCCGGGTACTTCTCCACCAGCGACGCATCCACCTGGGGCGAGTCGTACTGGGGATTGTTGTAATAGGAGCCCTTGAACTCGTCGAACTGGCCGGGCTTGAGCACTTCCTTGCCGTGGCTCCAGCCGAAGGAATAGCTGCTGCGCTCGTGGACGTAGCGGTCCTTCACGTCATTGGGCAGCGCGGCGAACCGGAAGCCCAGCGGCAACAACCCCTGCCGCAGCTCCACCAGCCCGGGGATGCCCCGGACGATGAGCAGGCCAATGCCGTCATACCCATACGCGCGCTCGATGTCGGCGGACAGGTCCGCGCCGTCCACCAGCTTCGCGTAATCGAGAACCACCACTCCGTCCTTCGCTCCCGCCACATCGCTGCTCATCCCGAACGCCTCGTCTCTTCTCCCCGGACCGCGTGGAAGGGGGGCGACGCGCGCCGTGCCCTTCCAGGGCCATGCGGAGGGCCCCAGCATAGCCGAGTCCCCGCGCGCGAGGACGGCGACGAAGCCCCGGCCGGTGCACAATGGGGGCAAGCGTCTCCGGCTCCCTGTCCTGAAGGAAGAACCATGGCCTCCGCGAACAATCCCTCCCAGCTCGGCATCACCCTCTGCGCCGTCTCCTACCTGGGCCAGTTCGACTCGAACTCCAAGCGCTACACCCTGATGAACGAGGCCCTGTCCGCCACGCTCACGGAGGGCTGGCAGGTGACGTGGGGCCCGGCGACACACGGCGAGGACCTGGTCTACGTCGCCGCCAACACGAGCGGCGACTGCGCGGTGGTGGTGCGCGGCACCCTGTTCGACCGCATCGAGGACCTGCTCCAGGACAAGAACATCAACCCCCAGGAGCCCCTGCCCTTCACCGCGCCGTCGTTTCCCGCCGATGCGGCCATCTCCAAGGGCGCCGTGGAGGTGTGGAAGAACGTCGTGGCCATGTCCTCGTCCGTGGGCCCCGGCGGCGGCGCGCTGCTGACGTTCCTCCAGGGGCTGCCCCAGGGAACGTCGCTGCTCGTCACCGGGCACAGCCTGGGGGGACAGGTGGCCACCGTGCTGGCCGCGTGGCTCCAGGGCGCGCTGACGAACGTGTCCGTGCTCCCCGTCACCTTCGCCGCGCCCACCGCGGGCAATCCCGCCTTCGCCGAGGCCTTCGACGCCGCCTTCCCGGAGGCCCAGCGCTACTACAACGCGCTCGACGTGGTGCCGCGCGCGTGGACCGAGGAAGGGCTGACGTCCATCCTGTCCCTGTACCCCGGCGGCCCCGCGTGCGGCCTGCTGTGCAAGGCGGCCGTCGACGCCGCGCTGAGGACCCTCCGGGACAACGCACTGACGTACCAGCAGCCCACGACCGGCACGGAGCTGCTCGGAACCGTCTACTCGGTGAGCGGCTTCGGCGCCTTCGAGGACGAGGTCAACGACCAGCACCGCGCCCTCTATTACATGTTCCTGCTCGACATCCCGGTGAGCACCATCCACTCGCTCAATGCCACCTGGGCACCGCCGCCGAGCCAGGCCGCGCGCTCGGCGGGGTGAGTCAATTGGAGCGGGCCGAGTTCAGGCGCTTGAGCAACGAGCCCAGGGTGGCGAAGTCGATGGGCTTCACCAAGTGCGCGTCGAAGCCCGCCTCCTTCGAGCGCTGCCGGTCCGACTCCTGGCCATACCCCGTCACCGCGATGAGCTGGAGGCCCCCGTCCGGGCGCTGGGTGCGCAGGTTGCGCGCCAGCTCGTAGCCGTCCATGACGGGCAGGCCGATATCCAGCAGCGCCAGCTCCGGGCAGAAGGACGGCGCCACCTGGAGCGCGCTCGGGCCGTCGTAGGTGACGCGCGTCTCGCAGCCCAGCATGTCCAGGGCCTCGGCGAGTACGTCCGCCGCGTCGCGGTTGTCGTCGACAATCAGCACGCGGTGCGGCATCGGCGCGACCTCCTGCGCCGCGACCGCGGAGGCCACGCTCGCCTCGGCGGGCAGCGCCTCCAGCGCGGGCAGTCTCACGGTGAAGGTACTGCCCTGTCCCCGGCCATCACTGCTCGCCTGAATGGTGCCGTCGTGCTGGGCCGCCAGGCTCCGGGCAATCGCGAGCCCCAGTCCCAGTCCGCCCTGCGAGCGGTCCAGCTCCTGCCGCTCCTGGAAGAAGAGGTCGAAGATGCGCGGCAGCATCTCCGGAGTGATGCCGCTGCCGTTGTCCTGGACGGAGGCCACCACCTCCGAACCCTCTCGCGTCCCGGTGATGGTGATGCGCCCACCGGGCTCCGTGTACTTCGCCGCGTTCGTCAGGAGGTTGGAGAACACCTGCCCCAGTCGCGTCGCGTCGGCGTCCAGCAACAGGCCATGGCGAGGCAGCTCCACCACCAGGTGGTGGCCGCGCTCCTCCAGGAGCGGACTGGACTGCTCGATGGCCTTCGCCACCACCTCCGCCAGCTCCACGCGCTCACGGCGAAGGACCAGCTTGCCCCGCGTCACGCGGGACACGTCGAGCAGGTCGTCCACCAGTCGCACCAGGTGATGCACCTGTCGCTCGATGACGGTGCGCTCGCGCTCCGCGCCGTCACCGCCACGCAGCCGCATCAGCTGGAGCGCGGTGAGGATGGGCGCCAGCGGATTGCGCAGCTCATGGCCGAGCATCGCCAGGAACTCGTCCTTGGCGCGGCTGCCCGCCTCCGCCTCGCGGCGCGCGTTGGACAGGTCCGTCACGTCGAAGGCCACCACGACGATGGAGTCCACCCGGCCCTCGTCGTCCAGCATCGGCTGGTAGACGAAGTCGAAGAACACCTCGCGCGGAGGGCCCCCCTCACCGGAGACCATCATCAGTCGCAGCGAACGGCCGATGTATGGCTCGCCCGTGGCGATGACCCTGTCCAGCAGCTCGAAGATGCCCTGGCCCGCCAGCTCCGGCAGCGCCTTCGCGATGGGCTGGCCGACGACGGGGCGGTTGGCGACGAGCCGCAGGTAACCCGCGTTGGCGAACTCGAAGATGTGCTCGGGCCCCTTCAGGATGCAGATGCCCACCGGCGCGTACGTGAAGACGCGCGTCAGGAGCCGGGCATGGGCCTCCTGGATGGACCGCAACCGCGCCTTGGTGAGCTGCGTCTCCACCCGCGCCATCAACTCGCGCGCGGAGAAGGGCTTCACCAGGTAGTCGTCGGCGCCGGCGCGCAGGCCCTCGATGCGAGCCTCCTCACCCGCTCGCGCGGAGAGGACGGTGACGGGCACTCCGCGCGTCCGCTCGTCGGCGCGCAGCTCGCGCAGCAGGCCGAAGCCATCCAGCCCCGGCATCATCACGTCCGTCAGCACCAGGTCCGGAGGTCGGGCTCGCGCGGACTCCAGCGCCGCGAGGCCGTCCGCCACCGCTTCCACTTCCCAGGTCCGCGAGAGCAGCGACGTCAGGTACTCGCGCATGTCGGCGTTGTCGTCCGCCAGCAGGATGCGCGCGCCCTTGGCGACGTTCTGCGCCGAGGGGACCTCCTCCCCCAGCTCCAGCGACTCCACCTCCAGCCCGCCTGGCAGCCAGCGCAGGGCCTCGTTCACATAGGGCGCGGCGCCCAGCGCCGTGAAGGCCCGCGAGTCACGAGCACCGACGTGCGCCTTCGGCAGATGGTCCGCGCCGGAGGGGATGCGCAGGGTGAACGTGGTGCCCTTGCCTTCCGTGCTCGCCACGCCGAGCGTGCCGCCATGGAGGCGGACCAGCTCGTGTACGAGCGCCAGGCCGATGCCGGAGCCCTCATGCGTGCGCGCGCGTGCGCCCTGGACGCGGTGGAAGCGCTCGAAGACGCGGGGCAGCTCCTGCTCCGAAATGCCGATGCCCGTGTCGAAGACCTGCAGCTCGACCTGACCATTCGTCCACCGCTGGGAGATGCGGATGGTCCCCTCGAAGGTGAACTTCAGCGCGTTGGAGAGGAGGTTGAGGACAATCTTCTCCCACATGTCCTGGTCGACGTAGACGTCCTCGGGCAGTGGCGCGCAGTCGACGTCGAAGCGCAGGCCCGCGCGCTCTATCGCGGAGCGGAACGCGCTCGCGAGTCCCGCGGTGAGGGCGGGCAGGTCCACCGGCTCGTAGTGGGCCTGGATGCGCCCCGCCTCCAGACGGGAGAAGTCGAGCAGGGAGTTGACCAGCTTCAAGAGCCGCAGCGAGTTGCGGTGAACCGTCTCCAGCGGCTCGCCGGAGAGGGCGCGTGACGGCGAGGCCAGCGCGTCCTCGGTGGGGCCGAGCATCAGCGTCAGCGGCGTGCGGAACTCGTGGCTGACGTTGTTGAAGAAGGCCGTCTTGGAGCGGTCGATGGCCGCGAGGGCCTCGGCGCGCTGACGCTCCTCGTCGTAGGCGCGGGCATTGGCGATGGCCGTCACCACCGGGTCCGCGGTGAGGCGGAAGAGGCCCAGGTAGCGGTCATCCAGGACGCGGCGCGGGCTGACGCCAGCCACCAGGAAGCCATACGGATGCGGCTGCCCGGAGCGAGCCAGCGGCAGCACCACCGCGCGCGACGGCGCCGTTCCCCAGCGGCCCGTGGGGAGGTCCCCGAAGCGCGAGGCCAGGTCATCGACGAGGACCTCCCGTCCGGTGCGCGCCGCTTCCACGAAGGGCCAGCAGCCGGCGGGGTCCGTCACGCCGTTGAAGGCGCAGTGCGCGGGCTTCGCGGAGCCCGCGTAGCCCTCCATGCCGCTGGAGCCCACGCACCGGACCTCGGTGCCGGCGTCGTCGAGCAGGTAGAGCAGCGTGAAGGGCAGGTCCTGGTCGTAGCCGGAGAAGATGGACGCGGCGGTCTGACAGGCTTCCTCGGCCGTCTTCGCGGCGGCGGAGCTGGTGGCCAGCTCGCCCAGCATCTTGAGCTGGCGGTTGTCCTGCACCTGCTCGGTGGTTTCCTGCACCGTGACGAGGACACCGCCGACCTGGCCGGCTTCGTCATACACGGGGCTGTACGAGAAGGTGTGGAACGTCTCCTCGATGAAGCCTCGGCTGCTGATGAAGAGCGGAAGGTGCTCGCTCCATGTCGCGGGTCCGCCCTTCAGCACGCCTTGGGCCATGGGGCCGATGACGTCCCAGATTTCAGCCCAGACAACGGAGGCGGGAGCGCCCAGGGAGCCCGGGTGCTTCAGGCCGAGCACGGGCCGGTAGCCGTCGTTGTAGATTTGAAGCATCTGGGGTCCCCACCACAGCAGCATGGGGAAGCGGTTGCCCAGGACGACGCCCACCATCGTCTTCAGGCTCGTGGGCCAGCCGGAGAGGGGGCCCAGCGGTGTCGCGGACCAGTCCTTGGAGCGGACCAACTCCGCCATCTCGCCGGCTCCGCCGAGGTGCCCTTCCTGGAATGCCGTGGCTCGCTGTTTGGGGAAGTCCGGCGCGGACATCAGTGCTCGTTCGGAAGAATGGAAGTGACCTGGGCTTCTAGTGTCGCGTCCACAAGCACGCAATCACTGCCGCATGGAGCCTCTTCTCCCGAACATTTTACCGGTGGTCCGCCCACCCCCGGGGCAGGCGGGCTCGCCGCCCGGGAGCAGCCGACTCATGGCTTCTTGCCTCGGCCCCCTGTCCTGGATTCGAGCTGCTTCGTCTTCTCCACGGCCCGGTCGAAGTCGGAAGTCGGCAGGTTCGACTCCAGCTTCCGCTGGTTCTCGCGATACCGGTCGAACTCGGATTCCGCGTGGGCCGTCGCCAGCTCGTGACTGACTTGCCCCGCGTGGGACAGGACGTCCCGCTCGTTGAACTGGAGGAAGCCATCCAGCTTCGCCACCCAGCTCTCCATCGTCATGGGGCGCCGGCGGCGGGCCTGGTCCTCCGCGTAGTCCAGATACATCGTGACGACACGGCTGAGCTCTCGCAGCTCGGGCTCCGTGAGGTAGTTCTTCGCCACCGTGACATCCGCTTTCCGGATGGGTCCTTCGGGAGCGTGCTTCCAGGTCGCGAGTCCCATGTGGGGCTGACTCGCGTCGGCGCGCTCTCGAATCAGCTCCGCGGCGGTGTGGCCATGAATGGCCCAGTGCAGCTTGTTCTGCACCGTCGCATAGAACGTCTGGGTGATATCCGATTGGGCGTCATAGTCGACGCTGCACTGGGCGTAGATGTCGGTCAGCTTTTGATAGAACCGACGCTCCGACGCTCGAATCTCCCGGATTCGCTCCAGGAGTTCGTCGAAGTAGTCCTCTCCCAACGAGTCGGCGGACTGGAGGCGGGCATCGTCGAGCACGAAGCCCTTCACCAGGTACTCGTCCAGCAGGGCCGTGGCCCACTGCCGGAACCGCGTCCCCTGAGTGGAGCGGACCCGGTAGCCGACCGCGAGAATCGCGGGCAGGCAGTAGTGCTCCACCAGCCTCGCGACTTCCCGGGTGCCCTCCATTTGAACTATCCGGAATTTCCGGAGGGTTGCCGCCGGGTCGAGCTCTCCCTCCTCGTAGATGTTCTGGAGGTGCTCGTTGACGGTTCGCACGTCCTTGCCGAAGAGCTCGGCCAGTTGCTTCTGGGTCAGCCAGACGGTGCCCTCGACGAGCCGCACGTGGACCTTCGAGACACCATCCTCACCCACGTAGACCAGGAACTCTCCCGGACCGGGCCCTCCCTGTTTGGCGTCACCGCTCATCCTGGCGGCTCCTCGCGACACTCGACGTCACACCCTGCTCGGACTCCCACGCCATCTCGCCACCCTCCTCGCCTTGGGCCCTTGCCGGAATACTCAACGCACGGCCCACGCTCCCGAACCGGAAGCATGGGCCGTACCAATCCACCCCTCAGAGGAAGTAATCGGGGAACAACTCCGCGCCGGGCACGGATTGATACTTGTCGAAGTTCGTCACGCCGTCGGCGCGCAGGACGTCCTCGTCGATGCAGAAGTTGCCGGTGAAGCTCTTGCTCGGCTTGGTGAGGATGGCGTACGCGGCGTCGGCCATGATGTCCGGCGAGCGGCTGCCGCGAATCGTCTCCTCACCGCCCAGCAGGTTCTGCACCGCCGCCGTCGCGATGACCGTGCGCGGCCACAGCGCATTCACCGCGATTCCATCCGGGCGCAGCTCGTCCGCCATGCCCAGCACACACATGCTCATGCCGTACTTCGCCATCGTGTACGCGACGTGCGGCGAGAACCAGCGCGCCTCCATGTTCAGCGGCGGCGAGTTGTTGAGGATGTGCGGATTGCTGGAGCGCTTGAGGTGCGGAATACACGCCTGCGAGCAGGCGAACGTCCCGCGCGTATTGATGCCATGCATCAGGTCATAGCGCTTCATCGGCGTGTCCTCCGTGCCGGTGAGGCTGATGGCGCTCGCGTTGTTGATGAGGATGTCGATGCCGCCGAACGTCTCCACCGCCTTCGCCACCGCCGCGGCAATCTGCTTCTCGTCGCGGATGTCCACCGCGAAGGGGAGCGCCCGGCCGCCCGCCTTCTCGATTTCCTCCGCGGCCGTGTAGATGGTGCCCGGCAGCTTGGGGTGCGGCTCCGTCGTCTTCGCGGCGATGATGATGTTGGCGCCGTCGCGCGCCGCCCGGAGGGCCATCGCCTTGCCGATTCCTCGGCTGGCCCCGGTGATGAAAAGCGTCTTCCCCTTGAGTGTCGTCATGCGGCCGGTCTCCGTGGGTGGCACGTAAGGTCTGCTTAAGAACTCCCTGGGTATAGCGATTCTCGGGCCCGAGAACACGGGCGACATGGACCGGACCTCCCCACTCGCACCGGCCCAGGAGAGGACTCGCGATGAGCGACCAGGACAGGAAGGACACCCTCACCTCGGTGATATCCCGCCGAAGGGTGCTGCGCGGCATGGGCCTGACGCTGGCGGCGATACCGCTGGTGCAGGTGCTCGCCTGTGGCGCGGATGACTCGGGCACCCCGGGAACCGGGGGAGACACCGACTCCGGAACTAACACCGACGCGGGCACCACCGCCACCGACTGGGCCACCGGCGGCACCGCGGTGATGGCGGGCACCTACGCCAACCCCTTCACCGACGAAGCGGGCACCACCTGCGCCCTCACCTGCGCGGCCACCCTGGGCCCCTGCTATGCGCAGACGCTGGTCCGCAAGGACATCAGCGAGGGCCACGACGGCCTGCCCGTGCGGCTGGCCTTCCGCGTGCTGAACGAGGCGTGCGAGCCCATCCAGGGCGCCTCCGTCGACATCTGGCACGCCGCGCCGGAGGGCCTCTACTCGGGCGAGGACGCCAGCACCTTCTGCACCTCGGACGACCCGACGGCCACGTCCGCCCGGTGGTTCCGAGGCGTGCAGGTGACGGACGCCGACGGCCGCGCCGACTTCGATACCTGCTTCCCCGGCTGGTACAGCAGCCGCACCGTCCACATCCACTTCACCATTCGCATGGGCGAGGCGGAGTACGTGACGTCGCAGCTCTTCTTCGACGACGCGCTCAACGACGACGTCATCAACCACCAGCCGCTCTACAACACGCGCGGACCGCGAGACACGACGAACGCCAACGACAACGTCGTGTCCGCCGAGTCCGTGGGCAACTACCTCTTCCAGACCTCACGCCAGGCGGACGGCGCCATGCTCGCGTGGAAGACGCTCATCATCCGCTCCTCACTGGACACCGCGCAGTGCCAGATTCCAGGAGGCGGCGGAGGCGGTGGTGGTCCGGGCGGCCCTCCGCCGGGCGGCGACGGAGGCCCCGGTGGCCCTCCGCCGGGTTGGGACGGCGGCATGCCTCCCATGCCGTAGCCCGCGTCTCCGAGCGCGCGAAGTCAGCGCGACTTCGCGCGCTCCAGCTCCTCCACCAGCAGCTCCGACACCTTGCGCACGCGAGGAATCTCCAGGGCCGACTTCGCGCAGATGAGGTGGAGCTGGCTCTTCTTGTAGGGCCCCAGGTCGATGTCGAGCGGCACCAGGTTGCGCTCCCGCTGCTGGCTGAAGCGGTGCGTGACATGGCCCAGCGCAATCGCGCCCACGCCCGCCTCCGCCGCCGCCAGCAGCACCAGGAAGTTGTCCGCGGTGAAGACGGGGGCGAAGTTCGGGATGAGCGACTCCAACTGGGGATTGGGCGACATCGCCTCGAACGGCGGAGCCCACGCCACCCAGGGCAACTCCTGGAGCGTCGGCCGCTTCGGCAGCGTCGCCTTGAGCGACTTGGAGACGAGGACGGCGGTCTCCACTTCCAGCGTGTACACGCGGGTGAGGTCCGCGTTCCTCGTGGACCGCGTGCGCAGCGCGAGGTCCGCCTCCCCGCGCCCCAGGTCCGCGTAGTTCACCGACGACTGCACCTCCAGCCGCAGCCCCGGGTGCTTGCGCGCCACGTGGCCCGCGAAGGGCGCCAGGAAGTCGAAGCTCACGAAGGGGCTCGCCGTCACGCGTACCAGCCCCTGGGGCGAGGAATCGGCCGACTCGGCGGCGCGCTGGAGCTCTCCGGCCCACTCCGCCATCTTCCTCGCGGGCTGCAGCAGCCGCTCCCCCGCCGACGTCAGCGCCGCGCCGTCCACGCTCCGCCGGAACAGCTTCGCCCCCACCTCGTACTCGAGCGCCGCCAGCCTGCGACTCACCGTCGGCTGGCCGATGCGCAGCCGCTTCGCCGCCGCGCTGAAGCTGCCCGTCTCCGCGATGGCCAGGAACAGCCGCGCGTCATCCCACGGAATATCCATATTTGGATGGCTTCATACCAAAATGGCCATTTCCCATGCATCAACGCATCGATACCTTGGCGCTCATGAAGAACGTCAAGCGCATCACCCTCTCCGTCCTCGCCGTCCTCGTCCTCGGTGCGGTCATCCTCGGAGTCGTCGGCGTGGCGGCCACCTCGCACCCCCACCAGCGCTCGGCGCTCGGCGCGGCGCGGCCCGCGAATGACCTGCTCGCGGTGCTGGACGAGCCCGGCCCCGTGGAGTTGGAGTCCGTGGCGTCCTCCGACTGGGCCGTGGCGCGCAGCGGCCTCATCAACCTGAATCACCCCACCGCGAAGGCGGCGAAGCTGGAGGACGGGGATGAGCCCATCCAGGTCTTCTTCCATGCGCTGCGCCACCCGACGAAGGGGCTCTTCATCGTCGACACCGGCATCGAGACGGCCCTGCGGGACGCGCCGGAGAAGGCGGCCATGCAAGGCATCGTCGCCAGCGCCATGAAGCTGGAGAAGCTCAAGGTGCACCAGCCGCTGGGCGAGTGGCTGGCGAAGCAGCCCCAGCCCCTGGCCGGCGTGTTCCTCACGCACCTGCACCTGGACCACCTCACCGGCATGGCCGACGTGCCCGCGGGCACCCCCGTCTACACCGGCCCGGGCGAGGCGGAGGCCCGCGCCTTCCTCAACGTGCTGATCAAGCCCAACACGGACCGCGCGCTCGCGGGCAAGGCCGCGCTGTCCGAGTGGACCTACGCCGCCGAGACGGGCGGACTCTTCGAGGGCGCGGTGGACATCTTCGGTGACGGCTCCGTGTGGGCGCTCTGGGTGCCGGGCCACACGCCGGGCAGCACCGCGTACCTGGTGCGTTCGACGAAGGGCCCCGTGCTGCTCCTGGGCGACGCCAGCCACACCCGCTGGGGCTGGGAGCACGACGTGGAGCCAGGCACCTTCACCGCCGACGCGACGCGCGGCACCGAGAGCTTCAAGAAGCTGCGCGCCTTCGCCGCCGCGCACCCGAACGTCGCGGTGCGCTTCGGCCACAAGCACTGACTCGGAAAAGGCCCGCGCTCCTCATCGACGCTCGAGGAGCGCGGGTGGAAGTCCCGCGCGGCTACGGCAGGTCGAGCGCGTGCTGCTTGAAGAAGTCCCACATGAACGTGGTGGCGTCGGGGCCGGCCGGGTCGGCGAAGGGGTAGCTCGCATTGCCTCCCGGCCACGCGTGGTCCATGCCACGAATCTCGTACTTCTGGGCCACCAACTCACCGCCGTAGACGTAGTCCTTCACGACGTAGGTGCGGCCCCCGGGGACGCTCAAGGTCCGCGTGCTCGTCGGCGTGCCCTTGACGCTGTCGTTGGCCACGCCGTCATCACCGTAGTCGCTGGTCTGGAGGAACTGCTTCACGGCCTGCTCGCCGTTGAGGGGATTGACGACGCTGTCCTCGGTGCCATGCACCACGAGCACCGGCACCGTGCGACGCGGCCGGCCCGAGCAGACCCACGCGTCCTTCCCCTTGTCATCCGGCGAGTAGATGCTGCCGAAGAGCATGGCGAAGGCAGTGCCGGACACCGTGGTGGCCGCCTTGTACATGGCGCCCGCACCCACCATGCCCGCGGCGAACACATCCGAGTAGCAGGACATCAGCGTCGTCGTGAGCACGCCGCCCGCGGACACGCCGCCCACGTAGACGCGGCGCGCGTCCACCGAGTAGCGCTGCTTCATCAACTCCACCATGCCGACGATGAGCGACGGCTCGCCCGTGCCGCGCTCCTGGTTGTTGCCGAGCATGAAGTTCCAGCACTGCGTCGCGTTCACGAACGTCGCCTGGTTCGGATAGAGGATGAGGAAGCCCTCCGCATCCGCCTTCTCGTTCAGGCGCGTCAGTCCCGCGAACTGGTCCGGGTTCTGGAGACAGCCGTGTAGCGCTACCAGCAGGGGGCGCGGTGTCCCCGGTTGGTAGCCCGTGGGGACCCAGAGTTGGTAGCCCCGGGCTCCCCATGCGCCCACATAGTTGCCATGGACCCACGAGCCGGCGTACGCGGGTGCTCCCGTGGAGAGCACCAGCAACACCGTGAGTACAAACAGCGACCGCGAGAGTGCGACACCACGTCGATGCATCGACATCGTCATGCCTCCTGGGTTGTGGAGCTCGGGTTCGCTGCTCGGCTCAGGCGCCGAGCGAGGTGCCGGGCGCATCGCTGTCGACGGCGCGGAGGAAATCCTCCACGGCGTCGGTGAGCGGACCGGGCTGGTCCAGCGGAGCGGCATGGCCGGAGTCCGCCAGCACGTGGAGCCGCGCCTGGGGCAGCAGGTCCACATAGGCCTGCTTCGCGGACAGCGGCGTGTAGTCGCGCTCGGAGTGGAGCACGAGCACCGGACAGGTGACGTCCTTCAGCCGCGCCATGACGCTCCAGCCCAACAGCCCGCGCGTCGCGCGCAGGTAGGCATCCGGGTCATTGGCGGAGAACGTGGCGATGGCGCGCTGACGGAGCGACTCCTGCTCCGGCTTGGGGAACAGCTTGGGCGCCAGCACCTTGGCCAGGGCCTTGGGACCCAGGAAGCGCAGGAGCGTCAGCCGCAGCGCGAAGTCGAACTTGCGGCGCACCGTGCGGGCGACGAGCTCCGGGCCGCTGTTGACGATGACCAGGCTGCGCACCAGGTCCGGCCGATCCACCGCGAGCTGGAAGCCCATCATCCCGCCCATCGACAGGCCGATGACGTGCACCTGCTTCAGGCCGAGCGCGTCGCAGAGCGCGGCCACATCCCGGGCGAAGAGCGGCACGCCATAGGCACCGGCCGGGCGACCGCTGCGACCGTGGCCCCGCGCATCCGGGACGACGAGTCGGTAACCGTTTACCAGCCGTGGCGTTACCAGCTCCCAGTCGACTCCGGAGGAGCCGAGCCCGTGAAGCAGCAACACAGGAATGCCCTGACCCGACTCTTCGTAGTGGAGAGTGAAGCCTTCGAGCTGCAACGTGGACATCCTCGAACTCCAGGCGCGGAAGTAACGTTGGCCCACCCTATCTGAACGAACGTTCGTTTAACAAGAACCCACATGAGCACACCCACTCGCTCTCGGCTCCGCGCCCAGCCGGCGAGCCTCCCGCCGTCAGCTCCGTCGGACGGCACCCGACGTCGAATCCTGGAGACGGCGCTCCAGCTCTTCGCGAGCCGCGGCTACCACGACACATCCATCCGCGATTTGGCCAAGGTGCTGGAGTTGCAGCCGAGCGCGCTGTACGCGCACTTCGCCTCGAAGGAGCACGTGCTCGCGGAGCTGGTGCGCATTGGTCATGAGGCGCACCACGAGGCGCTCCAGACGGCGCTGAAGGAATCAGCACCCGAGCCGAGGCAGCAGGTGCGAGCGCTGGTCCGCGCGCACACGCGAACGCATGCGCTGCATCCCCAGCTCGCGGTGGTGGTGAACGAGGAGCTGTACGCGTTGACGCCGGAGCTGGCCGCGCCGGCGGTGGCGCTGCGGGACAAGTCCGCCGCGCTTTTGGCGGAGGTCATCGAGCGCGGGGTGGCGCAGAAGAGCTTCTCGCCGCCCCATCCCCGCGTCACCGCCGCCGCCATCTCCGCGATGGGCGTGCGCCTGCCCTACTGGTACGAGCAAGGCGGCGCGCTCGACGTGGAGACCCTCTCGGAGCTCCACGCGGAGCTGGCGCTGCGCATGCTGGGAGATGGCGCGGCGCGGTGAGGGGACTCACGGAGGGGTCGCGTTCGCGGCCTCCACCTCCGTCTGCAACTTCTTCAGCGGCGGCACGCCCCACTTCGCGCGCTCCTCGTCCGAGACCGAGGGGTCGACCGGGACGAGTCGCCACTTCCCGTTCACCTGCTCACGCTGGGTTCCGTAGCGTTGCGGCTTGCCCTGCTGGGTCAACAGCCGGTCCTCGGCGGCGGCGGTGAGCCAGCGAGCCAGTCCGTCCTTCGGGTCGAGCTCCACGGCCTTGAGCAAGAGCGTGTGCGCGCGCTTGAAGTCCGCCACATCCTTGCCGTGGTGGAAGAGCAGCGCGGCGTGGAAGGAGTCCTTCGCGCTCTGGACCTTGCCCTCCTCCAGGAGCTGGCGAGCGCGGGCCAGGCGCTTCACGTCCCGGGGACCGACCACCGCCCAGTCTATCTTTGACTCATCCTGTCGGTCGTCCTGGTCATCCAGGTAGAGGCCATACAGCTCCGCGTTGGTACCAGGAGGCGCCGCGGCCATCAGGTTCGCCCTCACCTGGGCCATCAGCGGGGCCCAGCGCGCGTCCGCACGCAGCGGGGCGAGGTCCTCGTCGCGCCGGACATGCTGCCAGTTCGAATACCCATGCTTCGCCGCGCGCTGGAGCGCGGTGATGGCCGCGTCCGAGTCCTTGGCCAGGGAGTGGCAGCAGGCTTCGTTGTAGGCGTCGGACGAGGCCTTCGAGGAGTCCACCCGGGCCGCCTCGGCGAAGTGCTTCGCGCACTGCGCGAACTGCTTCGCGTCATAGGCCGCGTCGCCCTGGGCGCGCAGCGACACCGCCTGGACGTTGATGCCCGCGCCCTGCTTCGACTCCACCGCGGGCAAGGAGGCGGTGATGGCGCCCACGTGGAAGACGCCGTGATAGCCATTCTCGACAGAGGCCGCGTGTTCGACGAACGGACGCTCGCCCTTGTCCTTCCCCTTCATCGGGTATGCCGAGCACACGGCGTTCTGGCCCATGCAGACCCAGGCACTGCCACCGGTGTAGCTGTTGTTCAACGACGTCACCGGGAGCTTCGCCTGCGCGAGGTGCCAGCCCATGGGGGTGTAGTTCGCATCCCATGGCGTGCCCTTCTCGAGCCGCACATGGAGGTTGCCCGCGAGCACCAGCGTGAGGTCCTCCGCACCCTTCGAGAGGGCAGCGAGGAGGTTCTTCGCCATCTCCCCGTCCCGGTCCGCGCTCTTCGCGACGTCGAAGGCGACGACGGTGAGCTTCGCGCCGGAGCGACGCAGCTCGCGCAGCCGGCTCAACAACTGGAGCATCGCCTTGCTGCTGCGCCCATCCTGGACATCTCGCATCCAGAACGGACGCAGCAACAAGTCCGCCTGGCTCTTCTGGGCGTCATCCGCCGCCAGGAAGGCGTCCAGCGGGCCCTGCTCCTCCGAGGGAATCTCGAGCCCCACGCGAACCGCCAGCCCCTGGACGGACGCGTGGCACGCGACGTCACCCACGAAGCGGGGCACCTCCTCGGTGCCGTGCATCTCTCCGAAGAGGACCAGTCCACCGGGCTTGAGCAGCGCCTCGAGCCCCCGTGGCGCCTCGCCGCATTCAGGCTTCACGATGCTGGGAGCCGCGCTTCCAGAGGACGTGGAAGCACAGGCGGACAGGACACAGAACGACCAGGTGGCGAGACAGACTCCAGACACGATGCGTCTTCGCATGTGGACCCCGGGACCAGCGAGAGCGCGCACCTTATAGCGCGCCATATCGAATCCCGTGAGGCCCCGCGACACGCGGGCCCGGCACCTCAGTCCAACAGATGCGGATTGCGGACAATGAGCAGTCCGGCTTGCACGGTGGCCACGTAGTCATTGAGGTGACCGCCCGCGATGAGCGCCGTCACATCGCGGCTGGCACCCTCGGTCAGTGCCTGGTCCACCTTCTTCTCACCCTGGTTGTACGCCGCGAGCGCCAATCGCCAGTCGCCATAGCGCGCATGCAAGTCAGACAGCAGGGCCGACGCGGCCTGCGTCTCACGCGCCACGTCCAGTCGCTCGTCACGCGCCGCGCTCACTTCCAACCCATAGCGACGCGCGGTCTCCGGGATGAACATCCACACGCCCGCCCCACGCATTCCGGGCGCGAGTGACGGCCGACCATCCGTCTCCGGCATGTTCGTCACCGCCGACTCCACCACCGCCACCGCCAGCAGCCCCTCGGGCAGCCCCTTCGAGCGCAGCGTCGCCGTCAGCGCGGCCCGGTGCGTCCCCAGGTTCTCCAGCGCCCGCTTCATGAACGCGCGGCCCTTGTCGGTGCCGACCAGGCGGTTGAGGTGCTCCACCACCTTCGCATCCACCACGATGGGCAAATCCCCCCGAGGCTGACTCGTCCGAGCGAGCGCCTCCGCATCGGCCTGCGTCACCGCGCGGCCACGCGCCGCGCCTTGCGCCAGGACGGCCACGGGAAGCAACAGCAGGGACAGCGCGGCGAGCAGCGCGGGGACGGCATGGGTGCGGCGGGGACGCGGCTGGAACAGCATGTGGATTCTCCTCTGCGTGGGATGAGACATGCCGGTGGCACCGGCGGGAACGGGCGGAGCGCCCGGGAGACGCAGCGCCGCCTGGAGCAGACAGCGCGCATAGGCCTGGGCCTGGGCACGGCCGCTCGCGACCAACGCCTCGTCACAGGCGAGTTCCTGGAGCGACGCGAGCCACGCCGACAACCCATGTGCCGCCGGATGCCAGAAGAAGGCCCCCGTGAGCACCAGTCGCCCCAGGGCCAGGTGCGTGTCGCGCTGACGGTGGTGCTGAAGCTCATGCAGCACGGTGAGCCGGAACGACTCCGCGTCCTCCAGCAGCGCGGGAGGCACCACCACCCACGCGCACGGACGCTGTCCCCAACGAGGGAACCACGCGGAGAACGCCGGAGTCCCTTCTTCACCGAGCACCACCACCACGCGCCCCACCGAGCGGACCCGGGGCAGCGCTTCCAGTCGACGCAACAGTCGCCCATGACGCACGAGCGCCCGCCCGATGAAGAGCCCCGCTCCAGACAACCAACCCAGTGACAACAGCATCCAAATGGACGCGGGCACGGAGGCAGTCCCACGAGCCACGGGTACGGAGACATTCGCGCCTCCCGTCCACACCGTGGAGGGAAGCCGCTCCGCCTGTCGCGCCACCGAGCGCTCGAACGTGAACAGCGGCCCCGCGGGAGACAGTGCCCGCGCGCCCATCGCCAGGAGCGGCAGCAGGAGCACCAGGGCCAGCGCCCCGCGCCCCACCCGCAGCGCCTGCCTCGCGGACAGCGGCCATCCCAGCCGCGTCAGGAGCGCCAGCGCCCCCCATGCGAGCAGCAACGCCACCGGCAGCAGCAGCGCCACCGCGAGATAGAAGGACACGAGGCCGCTCACGACTTGCCCGCCTTGCCCTTCAGCAGCTTGCGGATCTGCTCCACCTCGTCGGGCGCCAACGGCACCGCCTCCACCAGTCGCGCCACGAGCGCGGACGGGGTTCCATCGAAGACGGTGTCCACCAGGTGGCGCAGGCTCTGCGCCTCATACGTCTCGCGCGGCAGCGTGGCAGAGTACAGGTGTCCCCGCCCCTGCTTGCGGCTCACCACCACGCCCTTCTGCTCCAGGATGCGCAGCACGGTGGAGACGGACGTGTACGCCAGCGCGCGCTCCGCCGGCAGCGCGGCCAGCACGTCCGCCACGCTCACCTCGCCCTGCTTCCACACGATGTGCATCAGCTCGAGCTCCACCGGCGTCAACGGCCGGGGCGCCTCGGGCTCGGGTTGTCTGGCCATGGGTGTCCTCCGTGGCCAGCATTACTACTAAGACCTTAGTTCTTCGTCAACTAAGCCCTTAGTTCTAGTGTCCACCGCGGCGGCGCGTGGCGCGCTTCACCAGGGACAGCAGCTCGCGCAGGTGGGGGTCCTCCACGGGCTCCACCAGCTTCACGGAGTGTCGCCGCGTCCCCTCCTCCACGGTGAGGGTGTACTGGCGCTGGTCGGCGCCCCTCGAGCCGGAGCCCTCCACCACGGACGGCAGCTCATGGAAGCGCGCGTCGCGCAGCCCCTGTTCAATCGCCTCCGCCTGCTCGGCGGGAAGCTCGCCCAGCTCCACGCTCCTCGGGCGAGCGAGCCCCGGGAAGGCGGCGAGCCCTCCCTCCTGCGAGAGCTGGATGCGAACGCTGTCACGCGACACGGCTCAGGCTCCCGGCTGGACGCCACCACCACCCGGCCCCCACTGAGGGATGGACACCCTGTCGCGCGAGACGCGGATGCCCACCTCTTCCCAGGCCTCCTTCACGGCCGCCTCTTCGTCGCCCGCGCCGTACAGCCGGGTGGCGGCCATGACGGTGATGCGCGCGAAGTCGGAGAAGTTCGTGTCCGGCATGATGCGCGGGTCCCTCATGGCCTCGTACCAGATGCGGCCCGCGCGCTCCCACGCGCTGCCTCCCAGGCTCATGGCCGTCAGGCAGAACGCCCGGTTGGGGATGCCGGAGTTGATGTGCACCCCGCCGTTGTCCTCCCACGTGTTCACGTAGTCGCGCATGTGTCCGGGCTGTGGGTCCTTGCCCAACACGTCGTCGTCGAAGGCCGTCCCGGGCTCCTTCATGGACCGCAGGGCCGTGCCCTCCACCTCCTCCGCCAGCAGCCCCGCTCCAATGAGCCAGTCCGCCTGGTCCACCGTCTGACCGAGCAGCCGCTGCTTCACCAGGGAGCCGAAGACATCCGACATCGACTCGTTCAGCGCGCCCGCCTGTCGGAAGTACCACAGCGGCCCTTCATCCTCCGTCACGCCGTGGGCGAGCTCGTGCGCGATGACATCCAGGGCGATGGTGAAGCGATTGAACAACTCACCATCCCCGTCGCCGAACACCATGCGACGCCCGTCCCAGAAGGCGTTGTCGTAGTCCCGCCCGTAATGGACATACGCCTGCAAGGGCATTCCATCCCCGTCGATGGAGTTGCGCCCGAGGATTTCCCAGAAGAAGTCATACGTGGCGCCCAGGCCCTCGAAGGCTTCATCGGCCGCGGTGTCTCCACACGGCCCCTGCCCCTCCGAGCGCACCAGCGTCCCAGGGAAGGCCTCCTCGCCCTTCAAGTCGTAGATGCTCCGCTGTCGCTGGGACTCCACCATCATCGCCGGCATCCGGCGGACCGATGACGCGGAGGCGGCCACCCGACCTCCCGCGAAGCGCAGCGCCCGGAAGGTGCTGTCCGTGGCCACGGTGTGCAGGGCCTTCACGCGCTGCTGCGGCGTGCCGTTCTCCGCGATGGAGCGCAGGAGATACGGAGGCAGGATGCAATGAATGGAATGAATGTGCCGCGTGCCGCGCGTCGTCATCGAGGTCCCCCCTCATGAGCGTCTCAGCCCTGAAGGTAGGGACCTCGGCGTCGCGTCGAGCACTCGGGCACCGACTGTCTTCCCGCGCTCCCACGCCCTGCCTGCGACGCGCGTCGCGCCACACCGCGCCCCCGTGGGACGGGGGGCCCGCGCACCCCTCGGATATCCACGAGGCGCGCGGGCGAGGGTCCGTCACACCCCCAGCGCGTCGCGCAGCTCCGGCAGGCGCTCCGCCTTCACCGCGCCGAAGACGAAGCGGTCCGGCCGCAGCACCACCACGTCCGAGTCATGGCGCGAGAACCAGTCGCCCAGCTTCCCGGTGATGTCCTCCACCGCGGGGACCTCGCTCCCGTCCGCGCCCGACGACTGGACGGCGAGCAGCCGCGCACCCAGGGCCTCCGCCAGCCCGCGCGCCGCCGCCACCTGCGCGGAGGGAGCGTTGGCCCGGCACAACACCGCGAAGTCGTTGCCGATGGCGTCGTCCAGCAGCACCTCCTTGCCGGACTGCAACCGCACCTTGGGCTGGATGAAGTACGTGCCCTCCGCAGACTCCGGGGCGTGCCCTCCGCCCAGGTAGTAGCCGCGCTCGTGCATCGGCGGCTGCTTGAACTCGAAGCCCTGGATGAAGCGGCGCACCCGGGGGATGCGCTGCAGCGCGCGCATCACCATGTCGCGCGCACCCGCCACCCAGCGGTTGCGAGCGAGGAAGAGATGGCCCACTCGCACGCACAGCTTCTGCACCGCCTCCACGTGCGGGCGACGCTCCTCCTCGTAGGTGTCCAGGAGCGACGCCGGCGCCAGGCCCCGGACGACGCGCTGAATCTTCCACGCGAGGTTGGACGCGTCGCGCATGCCGGACACCAGCCCCTGACCCATGAAGGGCGGCATGGTGTGCGCCGCGTCACCCAGCAGGAAGACGTTGCCGTCCCGCCAGCGCGCCGCGTTGAGGCAGTGGAACGTGTAGACCTGCGCGCGCTCCACGTGGACACGCTCGGGGTCGATGTAGGGCGCCAGGAGCTTCTTGATGGTCTCCGGCCGCTCCATCTCCTCGCGCGTCTCGCCCGGCATCAGCATGAACTCCCACCGGAACTGGCCCACCGCGCCCGTCGCGACGAAGGCGGGGCGCTTGGGGTCGCACACGAAGCGGCACAGCTCCGGCGCGTCACCCTCCACCGAGCCGGACACCGCCAGCCAGGGCTCCCCGTAGGCCCGCCCCGACATCTTGATGCCCAGCGCCTTGCGCACGCCGCTGCGCGCGCCGTCGCACGCCAGCAAGTAACGCCCGCGCACCGTGCGCGTCTCGCCCGTCTGCAAGAGCTGGTAGCGCACCGTCACGCCCGCCGCGTCCTGCTCCAGACTCTCCACGCTCGCGCCCACCTGGAGCTTCACGTGGGGGAAGCGCCCCATGCCCTCGCGCAGCACCCCCTCCACCTTCGGCTGGTGGAAGAACCACAGCGGCGAGTAGCCGAAGCCGAAATCCGCCGAGCCGGTGTGCACCTCCGCGAAGCGCTTGCCCGTCTCACCCACGTATTCGGCGAACCGGTTCTCCCGCATGTCCTTCTGCAGCTCGGCGCCCAGGCCCGTGGACTGGTAGATGCGCAACGCCTCGTCATCGCAGGAGAAGGCGCGCGGCTGTCCATGCGGCGCCAGGTCCTGCTCCAGCACCAGCGTCCGCACGCCCAGGGAGCCCAGCAGATTGCATGTCAGGGCTCCCACGGGACCGCAGCCGCTGATGATGACATCAACCTCCATGTCGGCCTGCTGCTTGTCACAAACCATGAGAGCCCCCGGTCCATTCAGTCTGGAGCAATCAATAACGAATGAGGTGTGACCAGGGTGTGACCGCACGAAAGGTTTCGCAACGTCGTCCGTTCGTGACGGCGAGCTGCCGTGTCCTGGAAATTCGAGAGGGAAAGCAGGCGGTACCTCGGACCCTGCCTGGGGTCATCCCTACCCGTGAGGGAGCATCGGGTGCGACGTGTTACGTTACGCGAAACGCGCTCTCTCATTCTTGGAACTCCGGAGGCCATGGCAGGCGACGACGCGGTGAAGACGCAAGTCTTTCATCTGGAGCTGCTCGGCGAAGCACGCCTGCGGCACGACGGCGCACACCTGCCCCTGGAGCGCCGCACCGCCGCGGTGCTGGCGTGGTTGGCATTGGAAGGCCCGCACCCGAAGTACCGTCTCGCGGGCCTGCTGTGGGCCGAGTCCAGCGAAGTCACCGCCCGAAACAACATGCGACAGCTCTTGCGCCGGCTGCGTCTGTCCACGGGCGCGGAGCTGGTGCAGGGCGGGGATGTCCTGTCGCTGGTGGAAGGCATCACCATTGACGCCTCTCAACTCCAGGCCCATGCCCTGGCCGGGCGCCACGCGCGTGTGCTGGAGCAGGAGGGCGTGCTGCTGGCCGCGCTGGAGTTCGACGACTGCCCGGAGTTCCAGGCGTGGCTGGAGAGCGCGCGGGAGCGGCTGGACAAGCTGCGCCGGCGGGCCGCGTCCGCGGAGTCGGAGGCCCGCGAGCGCGCGGGGGACCTGTCCGGCGCGCTCGTGCTGGCGGAGAAGCTGCTGGGCATGGACCCGTATTCGGAGGAGGCGTGGCGCAGGCTGATGCGGCTGCACTACGTGTCCGGAGACCGGATGGCCGCGCTCAACGCCTTCGAGCGCTGTCGTCGCCTGCTGCGCGAGGAGCTGGACACGCAGCCCCTGCCGCAGACGGTGGCGCTGGCGCGGGAAATCGAGCGGGGCCCCACCGCGTCCCACGCCCCGCGCGCGCTGGCGGCGAAGCTGCCCCTGTCCGTGCTGCGTCCGCCCGTGCTGGTGGGGCGCGAGCGGGAGTGGGCGCGGATGGAGGAGGCCTGGGCGGCGGGGCTGACCATCTTCCTCAGCGGCGAGCCCGGGGTGGGAAAGACGCGGCTGGCGCATGACTTCGCCGCCTCGCGAGGCAACCACCTCATCCTGGAGTCGCGCCCCGGAGAGATGCACGTGGCCTACTCCACGCACGTGCGGCTGTTGCGACAGATTCTGGCCCGGCGTCCGGACCCCAAGCTGGAGCCGTGGGTGCGCCGCGAGCTGGCGCGGCTGATGCCAGACCTGGCCGGCCCGGAGGGACTGCCTTCGCCCATGGTGGACGAGGCGGACCGCAGCCGCTTCCTGGAAGCCAACTGTCAGGTTGTCTACCAATTGTGCGCCGGGCTGGACGCCATCGTCGCGGATGACTTGCAGTACATGGACGCGGCCACCGCGGAGTTCGCCCTGCTCATGCTGTCGCGTCGCCACGACACGCAGCCGGGGGGCGCCTTCCCCCACTTCGTGGACACCTTCCGCAAGGGCGAGCTGTCCCCGGTGGCCGTCGCCTGCATCCAGCAACTGGTGGAGGCGGGGCTCGCCATCGTCATCGAGCTGGAGCCACTGCAGACGGACGCGGTGGGCTCGCTGCTGGGGAGCCTGGAGCTGGCGGGCGCGGAGAGCCTGACGGACAACGTGATGCGCTACACGGGCGGCAATCCCCTGTTCATCATGGAGGCGCTGCGCCACCTGCTGGAGTCGGGCGGGCTGGAGCGGGGCTGGCCCGAACACATCCACCCCTCCGGCCGGGGCCGGGACTTGATTCAACAGCGATTGGAGCGGCTGTCCCCCCAGGCGCTTCAAGTCGCCCGGCTGGCGGCGCTCGCGAAGACGTCCTTCGAGCTGGAGCTGGCCGTCGAAGTCCTGGAGATGACGCCGCTGACGCTCGCCGCGCACGTCTCCGAGCTGGAGGCGGCGCACATCCTGCGCGGAGAGCGCTTCACCCATGACCTGCTCTTCGAGGTGGTGCGGGAGACGATTCCCCCGTCGCTGATTCCCCTGCTCCATCGCAGGCTGGCCAGCGCGCTGGAGCAGCGCAAGGCCGCCCCCGTCGTCGTCGCGCAGCACTGGCTGGAGGGCAAGGAGCCGGAGCGCGCCGCGCCCTACCTCGTCGCCGCCGCCAACGCGGAGGCCTCCGCCTTCCGACACATGGAGGCCGCGCTGCTGTACTTCCGCGCCGCCACCGCGCTGGAGGAAGCCGGCGCCTTCGAGGAAGCCGCCCGTGTCAGGGCCCGCGCCCGGGGCATCCCCAGCGCCTGAGCTCCCCCGCCGGGCTAGCGGGTGCGCGAGGGACGCGACTCGGAAGCCCGCGGCTCCGAGGTCACCTCGCGCGCCACGTCCACGAAGGCGCGGAACGCGGGGGACACGTGGGAGCGGCTGGGGAAGTAGAGGAAGAAGCCATCCACGTGGGCCGCATAGGACTCCAGCGCGATGCGCAGCACGCCCCGCTTCACCCGGTCCGCAATTTCCGGCTCGAAGGCATACATCAAGCCCACCCCCGACTCGGCCAGCTCCATCAACGCGTGGTGGTTCGAGGTGACCAGCGGCCCCCGCACGGGGACGCGCCAGCTCCGCGCGCCGCGCTCCAGCTCCCATTGATAGAGCGCCCCGGTGGTGCCGGAGCGGATGCAAAGACAGTCATGCGTCAGCAGGTCGCGCGGCTTCTCTGGGACACCGCGGCGCTTGAAGTATGCGGGCGAGCCCACCACCACGAAGCGGAAGCCCTCCGACAGGCGCACCTGCACCATGTCCCGCTCCAGGGACTCGGAGAAGCGGATGCCGCCGTCCAGGCCCTCTGAGACGATGTCCACCATGGAGTCCTCGACGCGCAGCTCCACCTCCACGCGGGGATGGCGGGCCAGGAAGCGCGTCAGCACCGGCGCGACGACGTGGCTCACGGACACGGTCGGCACGGTGAGCTTCACCAGCCCCGTCACCTCGCCGGGCTGGGCCGCCGCCACCTTCAGCGCCGCCAGCGCCTGGTCCACCGACGGACCCGCGCTCTCCATCAGCCGACGCCCCGACTCGGTGAGCGCCACGCTGCGGGTGGTGCGAGTCAGCAACGCCACGCCCAGTCGCGCCTCGAGCTGGCGGACGGACTGGCTCAACGAGGAGGAGGAAACGCCCAGGTCCGCCGCCGCCGCCGCGAAGCTGCGCCTGCGGGCCACGGCGAGGAATGCGTTCAGCGCGTTCAGCGGGGTGAAGGCCATTGCGAAGTTTTTCTACATGACGTGTCCTGATTCCACTGGTTTCGCGAATGGGGCCCCCCGCGCATATTCCATGCGTTCGCTCACCCCCATCAAGGACCTCCCATGATTCCCGTTCTCGGATACGCCGCCCAGGACGCCAAGTCCCCGCTGGCCCCCTTCAACTTCGAGCGCCGCGAGCCCGGCCCCGACGACGTCCAGTTCGACGTCCAGTACTGCGGCATCTGCCACTCCGACCTCCACCAGGCCCGCGACGAGTGGGGCGGCTCCATCTTCCCCATGGTCCCCGGCCACGAAATCATCGGCCGCGTCACGCGCGTCGGCGCCAACGTGAAGAAGTTCAAGGTCGGCGACTCTGTCGGCGTCGGCTGCATGGTCGACACCTGCCGCACCTGCCATGCCTGCAAGCAGGGCCTCCAGCAGTACTGCGAGCGCGGGCCGACCTACACGTACAACTCGCGGGAGCGCGAAAGCCAGCAGCCCACCCAGGGCGGCTATTCCAGCGCGCTCGTCGTCGACCAGGCCTACGTCCTGCGCGTCCCGGAGAACCTGGACCCGGCCGCCGCCGCGCCGCTCCTGTGCGCGGGCATCACCACCTGGTCTCCGTTGAAGCACTGGAACGTGAAGGCCGGTCAGCGCGTGGGCGTCGTCGGCCTGGGCGGACTGGGACACATGGGCGTGAAGTTCGCTCGGGCCTTCGGCGCGCACGTCATCGTCTTCAGCCACACCGACAAGAAGAAGCAGGACGCGCTGCGCCTGGGCGCCCATGAAGTCGTCGTCTCCTCCAACGAGGCGGAGATGAAGGCGCGCGAGGGCACGCTCGACTTCGTGCTCGACACCGTCTCCGCGCCCCACGACATCAACGCGTACCTGCGCCTCTTGCGCATCGACGGCAGCCTCGTCCTCGTCGGCGTCCCGGAGAAGCCGCTGCCCGTCCAGCCCTTCGCCCTCATCGGCCAGCGTCGCAACTTCTCCGGCTCCAGCATCGGCGGCATCCAGGAAACCCAGGACATGCTCGACTTCTGCGGTGAGCACGGCGTCGTCTCCGACGTGGAGGTGATTCCCATCCAGCAGGTGAATGACGCCTACACCCGGCTTCTCAAGGGTGACGTGAAATACCGGTTTGTCATCGACATGAAGAGCCTGAAGTAAAGCCTGACGCGGCGCACAGAATTCGCACCGTCCGGAAGTTTCCGCTCTGGATGGCTTCTGGGCGCCATGTGCTCGCTACAAGACAGACACCTGCCCGAGCGGACAGGTGCCTGCTCGGCGCTCGGTTCACATTCTCAAACCATGACTACGACACTTGAGCATGCCGGTTACAACAAGATGACGGTGCTGTATCCCGAAGAGCATGAGCTGCTGACGCCTGGTCAGTCGCTGAAGGACCCCCACGCGGCGGCCAAGCTGCGACTCCAGGCGAGCCTCTGGCTCAGCCGTGCGCAGCGCGAGCTGCATGACGCCATCTTCCTGCGAGACGGCTCCGACGAGAGCATGGACCGCTATTGCGGCGCCCGCGCGGAACTGGACTCCGCCGAGGCGTGGGCCCTGCTCGTCGCCAAGGCGCTCATCCAGCCGGACTGACGGCGCGCACGACGGCGCGCGGGACGCAATGACTCCCGCGCGCGACTTCCGCGTCAGCTCGCGGCGCCCGGAGTGCTGCTCGGGGCAGGAGTCGGGGCCGGAGCCGGACGCTCGCTGTACGGGAAGTAGTCCTTGAGCTTGAGGAAGTGCTTCTCGAAGAGGTTCCAGCTCACCAGGGCGATGCCCAACGAGAGCGACGCGGCCACGACGTAGAAGAGCAGCTGCATGGGGAAGTCGGAGCCTCCCACTTCCTTCAGCGGCGTCTTCAACACGGTGCGCCGGAGGATGGCATCCAGCGGCGAGTGCACCAGATAGATGGCATAGCTGTACTTGCCGTACATCAGGAGCACGCGGTTGGAGAAGAAGCGGTGCAGGAGCGTGCCCGGCTTCGCGGACACCACGCGGTACACCAGCACCGTGTAGAGGATGCCCACCGCCGTGTAGCCGCCAGTGCGCAGCACCGTCTTGAAGGCCGGGCCCACCGGCAACACAATCACCGCCGCGACAATGGGCAATGCCAACCATGGCGCCCAGCGCATCCACGGGAAGGCGGACAGCCCCTTGCCCTCCGGCTGTCGCAGCGCCAGCGACAACAGCGCCCCCAGCGCGAGCGAGTCCACGCGGCAGAACGTCACCACGTAGGTGCTCTCCTCGCTGGCGCCGTACAGCGTGAGGCCCACGCGCACCGCCACCGCCATGGCGATGGTGCCAAGACACAGGCGGATGGCGCCCTTGTAGGAGACGGCGGCGATGAGGAAGGGCCAGACGATGTAGAACTGCTCTTCAATCGCCAGCGACCACACCACCCCGAGGATGGGGTGCGTGGTGTCGATGAAGAGTTGGTAGAAGTTGGAGAAGTAGAGCAGGTACCAGACGGCGCCGTCCGTGGTGATGCGCTCGTCCAGGTTCAGCCGCCCCGCCAGCGACGGCAGGACGAGGAACGAGACGGCCAGCGCCGCGTAATACAGCGGGAAGATGCGCAGCACGCGGCGCGCATAGAAGTTGCGGAAGTAATACGTCTGCCCCTTCGCCTCCCACAGGATGCCGGTGATGAGGAAGCCGGAGAGGACGAAGAACAGGTCCACGCCCGTCCACCCCGCACCGGCCAGCCACCAGGTGGCACGCCCCGCGACGCTCTGGTCGCTCAAGTGCGTGGTGTGGAAGAAGACGACCAGCAGGACCGCGAGGCCCCGCACACCGTCGAGCACGGGCAGATGCCCATGCAGACGCGGAGCGTGCGCCGCCGGAGCCGCGTCCGGGCGGGCGTAATCGGAAGACATGGGATTCTCATACCAACAACGCCAGTTCCCCAACAAGGTTGGCTCCCGGCCCTCGGGAGAAGACCAGGCGGGCACGCGTGACACCCTCGCGAATCCAGATTCGACAGGGCCGCTGAAACTCCCGGGCGACTCGTGACACGGTGGAGCCGTGGCTCTTCTCTCCGCGGTGAAGATGGTCCTGGTGGGTGCGCCTCCATCCGACACGGATGGGGAGCGAGGCCTGCTGCGCCGGGCGCGCACGGGAGACCCCGCTGCCTTCCGCACGATTTTCGAGCGGCACTCCCCGGGCGTCTGGCGTTTCTTGAGAGACCTCCTGCGCGACGAGTCCGCCGCGGACGAGGCCACCCAGGAGACCTTCGTGCGCGCCCATGCGCGGCTGAGCGCGCTGCGCGACGAGGACCGGGTGGGCTCGTGGCTTCTGGGCATCGCCCGGCATGTCTATCTGGAGTCCCGTCGCACCCGGGGGGTCCACGTGGACGTGGCGGACGAGGAGCACGCCCACCAGGTGGAGGCGGTGCTGCCCACGCCGTCGCCGGAGGACCTCTTGTTGGACCAGGAGCTGGCGGGGCTTTTGACGGAGGCCCTGGGGATGTTGCACGCGGAGCGGCGGGCGGCGCTGCTGCTGCGCATCGACCACGGGCTTGCCTATGAGGAGATTGCCTCGGTGATGGGCTGGTCGCTGCCGAAGGTGAAGAACGAAATCCACCGCGCGCGCCTGCGCCTGCGCGAGCAACTGGCGGCGCACGTCGGAGGAGGACGCCCATGAGCACGTGCCGCGAGAGCGAGCTGGATGCGCTGCTGGCAGGAGAGCTGGCACCGGAGGACGCCGCGCGGGTGCGCGCGCACGCGGAAGGCTGCGCGGCCTGCAAACACGCGCTGGCGTGGCAGCGACTGGAGCGAGGGTGGATGGCCCAGCGCGCGCGCCGCGAGCCCGCCCGGCCCGCGCTGAGCTTCGACGCGCTGGAGGCCCGACTCGCCCACGAGCCCCAGGCGCCCGTGCGTCACGCGCGGCGCGAGGGACAGTGGCGACACTGGGGGAAGATGGCGATGGCCGCCGCGGCGGCCGTGGCCTTCGTGGGCCTCAGCCTTCCTCGGGGCGGAACCGGCGTCGGCGGCACGACGGAGGAGCCGTGGAGCCGCGAGCTCATCGTCGCCACCGGCGTGGAGGCGTGCGAGGACGCCGCCGCCGCGCTGGAGGCTCGGGTGGGCGCGTGCCTCATCGCCTCACCCATGGTGGCCCTGCGCGGGGACTAGCCCCCGCGACTCACGGCGCGGGCGACGGGCAGCGCAGCTTCGCGAGGTCCACCGCGGCCTTGGCCTGCACCAGTCCGTAGCCGAACTTCTGGTCCTTGCCGGTGTCGCCCAAATCGTGCGCGCTCTCCTGAAGCACCGCGCGCAGTTGCACGTTGGTGAGCGCGGGGCACGCGCTCCACGCCAGCGCCGCGACGCCGGCCACGTGCGGGGTGGCCATGGACGTGCCCGACTGCCGCAGGTAGTCCAGGCCGGACACGTCCACCGTCACGTCCTGACCCGCGAGTCCCTTGAGGGTGTTGGTGGAGGCGAGCGTGACGGCCGTCGTCGGCACCCAGTACTCGGCGGGGTCGGTGAGCGTGAAGCCCCCACCACCCTCGGTGGTGTTGTTGCCGATGATGATGGCCTTGGCGCCCGCGCGGATGGCGTTGCGCGCCTTCTCCTGGAACAGGATGCCGCCGCCCCGGTCCACCAGCGCCACGAACCCGTCGCAGGTGGCGCCCTGACCGCACGAGGACACGCGCTCGCCCAGGCCGCAGTACACCATCTTCCCCGTGTAGACGCCGACGGCGGTGTACTCCAGCGGCTCGGAGGCGTAGCGCGTCCCCGCGGCCTGGACATCACCGTACGGCGCGCCGCCGACAATGGTCGCGCTCAGCACGCCCACGCCCGGCCCCACCAGCGACACGAAGTCGCCGTACTGCGAGAAGGGCGCCCAGGCGCTGTTGGAGTCCACCGCGCCCACGGCAATCACCGTATCGTAGCCAGCCGGATAGGACGTCTCGTTGGTGCCTCGGTTGCCCGTGGCCGCGATGGCCAGCACGCCCGCTTCCTGCGCCCTCTCGAAGGCGAGCTTCTCCGCGTCCGAGTCGGCAACCGACCCGAGCGACAGCGAGGCGATGTTCGCGCCCTGCGACACGCACCAGTCTATCGCGGCGATGACGTTCGCCGTGTTGCCGTCACCGTTGACGTTCAGCACACGGGCGACGAGCAGCGACACGGTGGGCGCCACGCCCGCCACGCCGTTGGGCTCCTCACCGGGGCGCACGTGCGCGCCCGCGCCGAGCTGCGCGGCGATGGTGGCCGCCGTGTGCATGCCGTGACCGCCGCCCCACTGCAGCACGCCGTCCACCTTGCCCTGGTCCAGCGGCTCATCGTCTCCGTCGAGGAAGTCCTTGCCGCCGATGTACGCGGCCGCGAGCTCCGGGTGCCGGCTGTCCCAGCCGCTGTCGATGATGCAGACCTTGATATTCGTGCCCGACGGAGCGCCGACGTCCAGCTCACCGTCGCCGTTGGCATCCCAGACCTGGGGCGCTTGCACGGCCTTCAAGCCGTCGGTGTATTCACCGGTGGAGCCGCGCGTGTTGGGGGGCAGCGCGCCCTGCCACAGCGAGGGAGAGAGGCTCGGCATTCCAAACGCGTGCACCGGGCGGTTGAGCTCCACCCTCAGCACGTCCGGATTGTTGGCGAGCGCCGCGCGCGCCTCGGGCGTCACGTTCGCGGCGATGGTGTTGATGCGGGGGAAGCGGTGGCTGACGTGGGCCCCCACGCGTCGCGCGTCCTCGGCGAAGGCGTCGGTGCTCGCCATGGCGCTGGCGGACACCCGGGGGCGGAAGGTGATGAGCACCGACTCCGAGCCGTCCTCCGCGTCGAGCGACGACTGTGAGCGCGTGGGAAGCGACATCTCCTCGGTGCCGGGACAAACGTCCTCGGTCTCCACGGGAGGACGCTCTGGCACCTTGGTGCACGCCACCGCCCCACCGAGCAACCCGAGCCAGACCCAACGCTTCATCGTCGTTCTCCTTGCGCATCCCGGCCAGCGGACAGGTACGTCATCAGCGCCGGCGTGGATGCATCGGCCGGGGTGAACGGGAGCACATCGCTTCCCAGTCCCCGGGCGCAAGTTAAGCACGCTGGCCGTCCGGCCGCTCGCGGGCCTGTCAGGCGATGGACGTCTCTCTCACGGAGTGAGACACGCGGGCGTGAACCGGCGAACGCTGGGCGAGCGACTTCGACCGACTCAGGACTCGGCGCTGTCGACACCGAAGATACGCAGCGCGTCGGAGGCATACGTGTCGAGTTGCCGCTGGGTCTCCGCGGCATCCCACCCCAGGCGAGGTGCGATGACCTCGGCCGCCACCTGGGCGGCACCACGGCCCAGGTCCCGCGTCTCGAAGCCGACCTTGAGTCGGCGGATCAGCAGGTCGGAGAGCGAGTGGACGAACTCGTGGGTGACACCCCAGACGGCCTCGGCGGCGCGGTACGGCAGGCCCTCGGCGAGCGGCCGGGCCAGCGAGGCGTCTTCGCGGGTGAGGTCCCACACCCGGCGCCAGCGACTGCCATAGGCGCGCACCAGGTGGGTGGCGGTGGCGGCGTCGCCGATGGTCTCCCGCGCGGCGGCGAGCTCCGCGTCCATGCGGGGGATGTCTCCGCCGGGCAGCGGCAGCGTCTCGGTGGGCGACTTGCGACGAGGCTGCCCGAGCTGACGCTCCACGGCGTCCACGACATCGCGAGCCATGACGCGGTAGGTGGTGAGCTTTCCGCCGCTGATGGCGAGCACGCCGGTGGGGCTCACGTCGATGTGGTGCTCGCGGCTGGCGCTGCCCGGGTCGGCCTGCGTTCCATGGTAGCCGGTGGCGGAGAGGGGGCGAATGCCGGCCCAGGCGCTGACGACATCGGCGCGGGTGAGGTGGGCTTCGGGGAAGAAGGCGTTCGCGGACTCGAGGAGGTACGCGACATCGGTCTCACTGGCGCGCACCTCGGCCGGGTGGGCGCGCGTGGACGTCTCCGTGGTGCCGATGATGGTGAAGCCGTCGGCGGGCAGCACGAACATGACGCGGCCGTCCTTGGGGGACAGCAGCGTGAGGGCATCATGGTTGCCCAGCCGCTCGCGAGGGACGGAGATGTGGACACCCTTGCTGCCGCGCACCGCGTGCACGTTGCCGCCGGAGGCATCGAGCTTGCGAATCTCATCGCTCCACGGGCCGGTGGCGTTGACGATGGCGCGAGCGCGCACCGTGAGTTCCTGGCCGGTGAGGTGGTCCACCACCACGGCGCCTCGGGCGTGGCCGTCCACGACGGTGAGGCGCTGCACGGAGGCGTGATTGAGGACGACGGCGCCGGACTCGGAGGCGCCCAGGGCGTTGGCCAGGGTGAGACGAGCGTCGTCGGTGGCGGCGTCGTAGTAGCGGGCGCCGCCCTTGAGTTCGTCGGTGCGCAGGGCGGGCTCGGCCGCGTGGAGCTGCTCGCGGTTGAGTCGCTTGTAGCCCTTCACGTTCCGGAAGAGGGAGAGGGCGTCGTAGAGCATGAGGCCCGCGTTGAGCTTCCAGCGAGGCACGCGAGCACCGGCATAGACGGGCCAGACGAAGGCGAGCGGGCGGACCAGGTGCGGTGCGAGCTTGAGCAGGCGCTGGCGCTCGATGCTGGACTCGAAGACGAGGCCCAGGTGGCCGTGCTCGAGGTAGCGCAGGCCTCCGTGGATGAGTCGGGACGAGCGACTCGAGGTGCCGCTGGCGAAGTCCTCGCGCTCGACGAGCGCCACCTTGAGGCCGCGCAGGACGGCATCGCGCGCGGTGCCGGCACCGGTGACGCCACCTCCGATGACGAGGACATCGAACTCCTCGGTGGCCAGGGACTTCAGCCGCTCGGAGCGAGGCTTCGTCGGTGGGATGACCCCTTCGGTGGACTGCTGGCGAAGCGCCGCGGATTCAGAACGCACACGCGGATTGTAATAACGGTCCGCCCCCGGTGACACGGGAATCAATGCGGCGCGTCAAGCGGGCCACAGCACCCACATCCGCGAGGGAGGAATGGTGGACAACCTCCTGGGTGGAGTGACGCGGTGGAGGCGGAAGGCTCGTCCTGGAGGGGGGCGGGGCCGAGGGAGCCCACGGACCGTGGCGCCGACCCCGCGCGGGCGCACCTGGGACCGGAGGCCCCTGCCCTCACCCACGGGTGTTGTGAGCGCATGACGACACGCCAGACATCCGGACGACGGGCCCTGTCCGTATAGCACGCCGACATGGGTATCTCACCGCGCGTCACACACCGGGACCGCCGCACCCGGACGAGGACAGTGAAACAGCGTCGTCCCGCGCGGGTCATCGACGTCGGTCCGTCGTCGCGGGAGACAGAGACACGTTCCACGGCATCGCTGATGGCGCCAGCGTCGTCATCGGCATCGCGACAACCACGGAAGCGACCTGTCGATGCCAGCGCGTGGAGTGCTCGTTCACGCGAGCAATCCTGCATGTCATTCATTGTGCTGAATGGCGGGCATCACGTCGGTAGCTGCCTTGCGTGCATGGAGGAAGCCGGGTAGGAGGCGGCCACCGTCCTCTCCACCCGCTGACCGAGCCTTGCTGAATCCCCACGACCGACGAGACCTCGCGAGCCTGGGCCTGATGGTCCTGGTGTACGGGCTTGCCGTCGCGCCGGTGTTGCATGCGGTGGTGGGTCATGCGGGAGGACTGGGAGGGGCAGCGCATGTCCACGCCCATGGCGACAAGGCCCACTCGCACGGAGCCCGAGCCGAAGCGTCGCCCCTGTCGCCGGAGAGGCCACGGGAGACCGACGGTCATCGGCGTGAGGGTCACGGTCAGGATGGACACAAGCACCTGACAGGCTCGGTGGAGCACCTGAGCGCGGTGGCGACGACGTGGGCCATGGTCCATGTACCCGCTGTGCGCTGGGTCTCGTGGGTGACCGAAGTCGCGCGTGGGCCAGCTGTCGCGCCCGGAGCGTCGCCGCGACCGACGGCGATGCCACAAGGCCCGTAGTCCGGGGTCGGCGAATCATCCCCCGAATCCTTCGAGCGTGAGCCCGGTGCTCTCGTGCACGTCGTGCGCGAGGTGAGCACGGGGTGGTTCACGTGTTCTCGCACATTGCTTCCCGTCTCCACGACGGCGGGCTGTCACGACGATGAGCCAGCGGTGTCACGCGAGGTCCGCGTGCACGAGGGCGCGGAGCGTGGCCGTCCAGCCGTGGGTGTCTCCATGTCCGTGCGTGTCCTGGCCGTATTGTCGACCCCACTCCTGGCGTTGTGCCTGCCCTGCGTCGCCATGGCGCAGGAGTCCTCCGTGCGCACGGAGGCTCCGTCCACTGTCGAGCCCCTCCGTGTGACGAACACGGAAGCCACGCGTGAGCACGAAGCCACCCGAGACGGGGGTACGGCCGACGGCAAGCAGGAGTCCGAGGCGTCGGGCAACGCCACCTCCGCGCCAACCTTCCCCGCGGATGAGCGTGAGGCGGCCCCTAGCCCCCTCACGGCATCGCAAGACGAAGCCAGCACTCCCCCCGCGAGCCAGGACAGCGCCACCGCGGGCACACCCGAATCACAGCCAGCATCAGGCACCGTGGTGCGAGGCACCAGGACCGCGCGAAGCGCGTCGGAAGTCACCCTGGGCCGGGACATCCTCGACGCGGCACCCCGCAGCAGCGCCGTCGACCTGCTGCGCGCCATCCCGGGGCTCGTGGCCTCGCAACACAGTGGCGAGGGCAAGGCCCACCAGCTCTTCCTGCGCGGCTTCGATGCGCTGCACGGACAGGACGTGGAGCTGGATGTCGCGGGCCTGCCAGTCAACGAGGTGAGCCACATCCACGCGCTGGGCTACGCGGACCTCAACTTCGTCATCCCCGAGGTCGTCCAGTCCATCGAAGTCACCGAGGGCTCCTATCGCGCGTCACAGGGTGACTTCGCGGTCGCCGGCTCGGTGCGGATGGACCTGGGAGTGAAGGAGCAGGGCGTCCACTTCGCGGGCACGTTGGGGCAGTACCGCCAGCGTCGCCTCGTGGCCACGGTGCGCCCCGGAGACGACCCGGGAACCTTCGCCGCGGTGGAGCTCGGTGAGGGCAAGGGCTACGGCACACAGCGAGGCTACGGCCGGGCATCCCTGCTCGCGCAGGCGACGGCGCGACTCGGAGACGGGCTCACGGTACGAGCGCTCGGCGGCAGCTATGTCACGCGCTTCGACTCGCCCGGAGTGGTGCGCGAGGACGACCTGCTCACGGGCAACAGCGACTTCTTCTCCGCGTCCACGCCGCGCCAGGGAGGCACGGTGTCCCGCCACCAGTTGCTGCTCGGCGTGGACCTGCCCCGAGCAGGCAAGGGCCGCACGAAGCTGGAACTCTTCGGAATCATCTCGGACCTGCGCCTGCGCAACAACTTCACCGGCTACCGGGTGGATGACCGGGGTGACGGACTGGAGCAGACGAACGACGCCACGGTGCTCGGAGCACGAGCGGAGCACCGTCGAAGCGTGACGGCGTTCGGCCGCCCCGTGACATTGGAGCTGGGCCTGGGCGCGCGGCGAGACGGCGTGGAGCAATCGCAGCGTCGCTATCGCGAGTCGGACGGCACGTTCTTCTCCGACGAAATCGACGCGCGCTTCACGCAGACGAACGTCTGGGGCTGGGCGGAGGGAAGAATGGCGCTCGGTCGCTGGGCGCTGCGCCTGGGCGGTCGCGCGGACGCGCTGGGCGTGGAGGTCTTCGACGCGCTCGCGTTCCGGGACCCGCGTTTCTATGACGGGCAGGGCTATTCACGCAGTGCCTTCGGAGTGCACCTGGGCGCGAAGGCGGGCGTGGAGTACGCGCTGTCCGACGGCGCGGATGCGTGGAGGTTGTTCGCCAGCTATGGCGACGGCTTCCGTTCTCCGCAGGCGCGCAGCCTGTCCGAAGGTGAGCGGGCCCCCTTCGTCTCCGTGCACGGCGCGGAAGTGGGAGCGAGGAAGGACGGCGAGCGCTGGGCCGCGCAGCTCAGCGTCTTCGGCTCGCAGGTGGAGAACGACTTCTTCTTCGACCACACGGTGGGCACCACCGTGTACACGGGCGAGACGCTGCGCTCGGGAGTGACGGCGTCGCTCCAGGCGCGTCCTTTGCCCGGCATCGTCGCGGCGCTCAGTGGCACCGTGGCGCACGCCTACGTGACGGCGACGGACACGCTGCTGCCCTACTTCGCGCCGCTCGTCGCCAGGGCGGATATCGGCTGGGAGCGCCCGGTGGAGTGGCTCGGTGGAGAGGGCACCCTGTTCTCCATCGGCACGGGCCTGACGTTCCTCGGTCCGCGTCCCCTGCCCTTCGACGAGCGCAGCCAGGCGGTGTTCCTCGCGGACGCGGAGATGGGGCTGCGCCGGGGAGAGCTGGGCCTGCGGCTGGAGGTGAGGAACCTCCTCGACTCGCGCTGGAGGGATGGCGAGTTCGTCTACAGCTCGCGCTTCAACCCGAGCGCACCGGCCAGCCTCGTGCCGGCCAGACATTTCACCGCGGGGTCGCCTCGGATGGCCTCGCTCACCTTGGAGGTCCATCTATGAATCGCGGACGCATGCTGAAGAGCGCGGTGGCCATGGCCGCCGCGTCATCCCTGTCGTTCGGCTGTGGCAGCGAGGCGGAGCGCCGCGCGTTTCCCGTGGAGGTGACGGCCGCGACGCTGTCACAGGAGCCCAACGAGCGAGGGTGGCGAATCGTCCTCGACTCCGCGCACGTCTCCGTGGGTCCGGTGCGCTTCTTCGAGGGCCGCGTGTTGCTGTCGAGCCGCGCCACGCCGCGCTTCGACTGGTACTCGCTCATCGGCGGGACGGCGCACGCGCATCCGGGCCACTACGTGCCGGGCGACGCGCTGGGCGAACTGCTGGAGACGCACACGGTGGACCTGCTCGGGGGTGTCAGCGTCATGGGCACGGCGAGCGCGGTGACGGGCGAGTACGGCTCGTTGGAGCTGACGCTCGCGACGCCCACGGACGCGCAGGGCGCCCTGAAGGGCCACGCGGTGCGAGTGGTCGGCACGGCGACGAACCCGGATGGAGGCCAGGTGCGTTTCGATGTGGACGCGGACCTGCCCAAGCCGGTGGCCGGAGTGCGCTTCGAGAAGTCCCTCGGGACGGAGATGGGCCGGGTGCGCATCTCCGTGGACCTGAGGAAGTGGATGGACCGCATCGACTTCGCCACCGCGACCGACCCGGACGCGGATGGCGTCTACACCTTCCCCGCCGACAGTCAGGCGCGCAACGCGCTGCTGCGGGGCGTGGAAGACACAACCGCCTACGTGGTGACGTGGGAAGAAGGAGCCGTGCAATGAAGAACTGGATGCTGGGGTTGTCGTGCCTGGGACTCGTCGCGTGCAGCGATGGCACGGGCAACGTGACGTTCACCACCTATGGCGAGGACTACATCGAGAAGGAGATTCCCGCCGCGGTGGGCGAGGAGGCGGGCTTCGTCGACGGCTGGACGGTGCGCTTCTCGAAGTTCGTCGTGGTGCTGAGCGAGGTGAAGGTGAAGACGCAGGACGACGTGGCCGCGCAGCAGACGCAGGCCCGCGTGTTCGACGTGCACAAGCCGGGACCGGTGGTGGTGGAGTCCTTCAAGGACCTGGACGCGCGCGAGTGGGACGACATCAGCTACGCGATTGCCCCGGTGGCGAGCGCCGTGGCCGGCAACGCGGACGCGCAGGACGTGGAGCGGATGAAGACGGAGGGGCTCAGCCTGCTCGTGGTGGGCACCGCGACGAAGGGCGGCGTGACGAAGCAGTTCGACTGGGGATTCAAGACGAACACGCTCTACGAGCGCTGCGAGAGCCCGGAGCTGGGCGCGGGCGTGACGGTGCCCAAGGATGGCGAGGAGACGGTGCAGCTCACCATCCACGGCGACCACCTCTTCTTCGATGACCTCCAGTCGCCGGACGCGAAGATGCGCTTCGACGCGATGGCGGCGGCGGACAGGCTGGGCATCGCGGGTCCGGACGGTGTGGTGACGCTGGAAGAGCTGGCGACGGTGGACCTCACGGAGCTGCCGGCGGAGCAGTACGGCACGGGTGGCGCGGGCAACGTGCGCAACCTGCGCGACTTCGTCACGGCCCTGGTTCGCACCGCGGGCCACTTCCGTGGCGAGGGCGAGTGCTCGCCCAAGGCACGCTGAAGCAAGGCCACCGGGACACAGTGGCCCCCGTCGTTCCATCTCCGGTTCGCTGGTCCGGCCGGAGATGGGACGACTGATGCAATCAGTGATTGTTCTTCGACGGGTCGGGGCGTCCATTGCCGCCAGGCGTGCCGCCCGGAGTCGTGGACGGGGGGCTTTTGCTGCCCCCGTGGTTCGGGTTCATCTGGTTGGAGCGGTTGTCCTGCGCGGACTTCTGCGACGGGTTGTTGGGATTCTTCGTATCGGAGCGCTGGTCATTCGCGCTCGGCGTCTTGCCACTTCCCTTGTTGCCCATGGACGAGTCCTCCGGAGTCCCGAGCAGACAGTTGCTCGAGAGGGCCGCACCGTAGAGAGGGGCTCGCGAAGGGACACTCGAACGGCGGGCTCGCCACGCTGTCATGAAGCGTACGTCCGCGCGGTGGGTCCCCGGCGTTGCGGGCCTCCGTTCGTACGTGCGGGGATGGCGATGCGCGCCTGAGTGCCTACCTCCCTCCCACGGAGGTGATGGGCGTGAGAACGATGACCTATGAGCGCAGCGGCCGGACGAACACGGCGGCCCAGGCACTGAGGGTGGAAGGACTCAAGCACCTGTGGGTCCTGGAGCAGGGAGAGGTGATATCGGAGCGAGACCTCACTCCGCACGAGGCGCGAAGCCTGGCACCTCTTCTGGAGGAGGCGACTCGGCAGCCGGCGCCCGCGGTGCTCGTTCCCCAAGCGGGAGGGCCGGATGGCCTCGCGGTGACGCTCGCCTTCGAGGACGAAGAGTCACCCCGGGTCCGCCTGGCCACGGAGCGACTGCCCGCGCACGGAGCGGGGCCGCACTACGACGCCCTGCTCGGGGAGCTGGATGCGCTGCTGACGCGGGAGCTGCACGCCAGGGCGCCGCGACACGCGCACGCGGTGCTACCGCACCAGCTTCGTCAGGAAGAGTAGCCGAGGCCCGAGCACCGCCACTTCTCACGCGGAGGCGTCGACGGTGACGGCGCTCTCCAGGGGCAGCCGGACGATGAAGGTCGAGCCGGCGTTGGGTCGGCTCTCCACGCGAATGTCGCCGTGGAGGGCCTCGACAATCTGCCGGACAATCCAGAGGCCCAGGCCGAAGCCGCTGTAGTGGCGTTGGGACACGGCGCGCTCGAAGCGGTGGAAGATGCGCGACTGGTCCTCGAGCGCGATGCCGATGCCCTGGTCCTTCACGCTCAGCCGCGCGAAGTCTCCTTCCCGGGTGACGTGGACTTCCACGGGCCGTTGCGCGCCGTACTTGAAGGCATTGGAGAGCAGGTTGGTGATGACCTGCTCCACGCGCACCCGGTCCCAGGAGCCGACCAGGGGCTCGGCCACGACGAGTCGCACCGAGCACCGCGCGCCCGCCGCATCCTCCTGGACGCGGGAGACCAGGTCCTGCGTGAGCGAGGCCAGGTCCACCGGCTCGCGATGCAGGTCGAGCCGTCCCGCGCGGATGCGGGACACATCGAGCAACGTCGCGACGAGCTGATGCAGTTGAGCCACGGAGCGCAGCGTGGCGTCGACCCGACGGTGCACGAGCGAGACGGTGCCCTCGGCATCCACGGCGGGTGCCGCGCGAAGGAGGAACTGGAGCTGGAGCTGGACGGAGGTGATGGGTGTGCGCAGCTCGTGACTGGCGATGGAGAGGAACTCGTCACGGGCCTGGACGGCTTCGCGCAGGTCCCGAGCCAGGTCCTCCGCCGCGCGCCGAGCCACCACCAGCCCCGTGACTTCCACGGCCACGGCCATGACGCCCTGAATGACGCCGCGAGCATCGCGCCACGGTTGCCAGGTGAAGTCATGGAACCGCTGCTGTCGGGAGAGCGAGGGGGTGACGTAGGGCGAGGCGGACGCCAGGGGCACTTCGCGACCGGAGAAGGGCCTCCCTTCGCGATAGACCTCATCGAGGAGGCGCAGCATGCCCGGGTCCAGCGAGGGCTGGACGTCACGCAGCGGCTTGCCGATGGCGGCGCCATCGACATCCAGCAGGGCGCGAGCCTGGGGATTCAGCAGCGCGCAGACATGGTCGGGGCCATGGAAGACGGCGATGGCGGTGGGGGCCTGGAGGAAGAGCGACTCCATGCGCTCGCGTTGAGCCTGGGCTTCGCCCAACGCGGCATGCTCGCGCGCGAGCAACTGCGAGCGTTCGAGTTCGAGCTGCCGACGCGAGGTCGCATCGCGGAACATCCACACCGCGCCGAGGTCCTCACCGTCGCGCCCCTTGAGCGGTGCGATGCACTCCTCGATGGGGAGTTCTCCGCCATCACGTCGCTTCAAGGCGCGCGGCCACTGGGACCACGACGCGGGCGTCGTCGGGTGGCGTATGGGGAACGAGCCGGATTCAGGTCGGGAGCGCAGCACCTTCGTCAGGGGGGCTCCGACAGCTTCTTCTTCTGGACACTGGAGCAGCTGCGCGGCGGCGGGATTGAGGTAGCGCACGATGCCATTCGCATCCGTGGCCAGGACCGCGTCGCCAAGGCTCCGCAGCAGGCGAGCCTCCAGCACCTCGTGCGACGGAGCGGGCGCGCGTTCAAGCGAGGAAAGGTCGATAGCGCCAGCTCCCGTGGAGCGCCGGCCCGCCAGGAGGCCAACGAGTGCCCCCACAGCGAGGAACAGGGCGATCTCCAAGGCGACGGTGGCGACAGGGCTCAGGGAGGCGCTGGAGGCCACGGCGAACGAGCCCAACAGCGTCGCCAGCCAGGCGGGGCCCGCGCCACCGACGAGCGCCGCGACGAGGACCGCTGCGATGGAGCAGAGGACACCCAGGGACGCAGGAAGAGGCCCCAGCACCCACGGCAACGCCCAGGCGGAACCCGCGCAGAGCACGGCCACCCCGTGCCGAGCCCACACGGCGCGCGCGAGGGCGGCCAATCTGAAATGGAGAGCGTGCGCACGCATCGGACGGCGTCTCGCTTCCTGGACAAAGGCTTCACACACCGGATGACAGGAGCGCAGGGAGACTCTCGAGGCGACAGCCCGTCGGCGCGGATCTTCACCTGGACTCGCGGTGAAAGGCAAACACGGGAGAAGGAGGGGCGCGTGGTCCAGGTGACATGTGACAAAGCATGAACAATAAGCAGACGAGCGGGCAGCGGTGAGTGAAGGCACGAGCAGGAGGGAGGGTGTGGTTGCCGAGCGCCTTGCGTTCTGTGAAGAGAGAGACATGACGCGTGTGCAGTTCTCCGTGCACCGCACGGTGGGAGAGGCGCGGTTGCTGGCGGGAACGCTGGAAGCCGAGGGAATGTCCGTGGAGGTGCGCGGCGAAGCCCTCGTTCCGCTGAGCGGGGAGATTCCGAGCGGGGAGACGTGGGTGGAGCTCTGGCTCCTGCCCGGCGACGTGGAGCAGGCGCGGGAAGTGGTGGCGGAGCTGAAGAAGGACGAAGAGGAAGCGTCGCGCACGGTGGAGTGCCCGGGCTGTCGGGAGGAGAACCCCGGCAACTTCGAGTTGTGCTGGAGCTGCGGGGTGGAGCTGCCCCGAGGGCTGCGGACCCGACTTCGCGCGGTGTGAGCGGCGACGCCTGCTCGGGGAGACGGGAAGTGCGAAGGACGGAAGCAGGGCAACAGGAGCCGCTGGACGCGCCTTCATCGCGCGCCGACGCGGCTGTCACCCACCCGGGGCGCCGACGAGGCCTGCGCGGCATGGTGATTGTGTGTGGAGTGGCGGTGCTGCTTCACCTCATCCCGCTCCTGTTGCCGAGGAACATGCCCGAGCAGGAGCTGGCCATCGCCCGGGTGACGCAGGGCGTGGAGGCGCGGGTGAAGCTGCTGCTTCCGCTGCGAGCGCATCCGAAGGCGACCGCCGCCGAGCTGCGGGAGGCCGCGGAGTTGCTGCTCGAAGGCGCGCCCGCCGAGGCCCGTGAGCTGGCCCAGGAGGCGGAGCGGCGGGAGCCGGCGGCCGTGGAGACACAGCTGCTCCTCGCGCGCATCTGCGACATGGAGCGGATGGAGCGCTGTGTGCGCGCCTCACTGGAGCGAGCGGTCCAGGTGGCACCTGGTGACGCGCGACCGGACATCCTTCGAGCGGAGCTGAAGGAGAAGAGTGGAGACGTGGTGGGAGCCAGCGAGGCGATGAAGGCCGCGTTTGGAAAGGCGCCCGCGGATCCGCTCATCGGCTTGCGGTATGTGCGACTGCTGCGCGCGGCCGAGCAGCCTTCAGAGGCCCTGTCCGTGCTCGCGGCGCTTCAAGGGAAGGTGCCCCGGGCGCGGTTGCTGGTGGAGCAAGGGCTGGTGCTGAGCGCGGACGGGAAGGACGCGGAGGCGGTGGCGGTGTTCCGAAAGGCGACGCAGGAAGACCCCCGGCTCTCGCTCGCGCAGTTCGAGCTGGGGCTGGCGTTGTTCCGCGTGGGGGAGCTGGATGCCGCGCAGGACGCGTTGAGGCAAGCGGACCGACTGGACCTGGGAAGCCCCAAGTCACTCGCGGCACTCTGTGCGCTTCAGCTCCAGGCGAGGCTCATTGAGGACGCGCGACTGACGCGAATGGACCTGGAGCGACGCTTCTCGGGGCGGATGGAGCTGATTCGACAGTCGTGCAGCATTCCCTGAGCCGAGACTCCGGCCGTGTTCACCGAGGCTCGATTCCTCGAATCTGGCGAAGCATCCGGGCGGAGGCCTTGACCTCCGGGTCCACGGCGCCATCGACGCGTTCGGTGCGCACAACGGCCTGGAGGTAGGCGAGCGCCTCGTCGTCGCGCTGTTGCTGGAAGAGGAACTCTCCGAGCGCGAAGCGGGCCTGTGTCAGCAGGATGAGGTCGTCCGCGGCGACGGAGGCATCGATGGCATCGCTGAGCGCGGACTCGGCCAGCTCGGGTTGTCCTCGAGCGAGGAGCTCGCGAGCCCTCTGCAGGTGTTCCTGGACGTTCATGGCGAGACGGGAGCGTGGGACGAGGGGGGACGACGAGGGCTTCTCCGGGGTAAGGGTAGGCCCCATGGACGAGAAGCGCATCGCCGAGCTGGAGATTCGCTACATGCAGCAGCAGGAGACGCTGCAGGAACTGAGCGACGTGCTCTATCAGCAGCAGCGAGTCATCGAAGCGCTGCGAGTGGAGCTGGACATGCTGAAGAAGAAGCTGGAGGCGGAGCCCGGGCTGGTGGATGCCCGGCAGCACGAGCGTCCGCCCCACTACTGAGGGGTCAGAACTTGTAGCCCAGGCGCAGACCGATGACGGGGTCGGGTTCCAGGTAGCCCACCTCGACGCCGATGCTGGCCGCCTTGCCCTGGAGGCCGAAGCCGAAGGCCGCATGGGCTCGGAGCGCGTCTCCTCGGCCCATGACGATCCAAGGGCCCACGAGCCCCTCTACGTAGACCTTGGCGCTGGTGATGTTGGCGCGAATGACGAGGTCCAGGGGGATGCCCACGTCATTGCCATCCGTGATGAGTGCCGCGCCGAAGCGGGCTCCGACGGAGATTGGTCCGGTGATTCGGCCTTCCACGCCGAGCAGGAAGCTGAAGGCCGCGCTCTGATCAATCCAATAGTCGGCTCCGAGCCCAAGGCGAACCGTGGCGGCTTCCGAGCTCATGGGCGTGACGAAGAATCCGGCCGCGAGCAGAACACCGAGCGAGGGACGAAGCAGCTTCATGCGGGAGGCTCCTCTGCGTGAAGGGGGCCACCACTCAAGCAAGCCACGTGGGGCGAGGCCAGCCACACGAGGCGTTCCCTCCTCTGTTCCGTCTCTTTTTCCGCCGCGTGCACCAACGACAGCGGAACACCGACAGCCTCAACGGACCTGAGCCGGTCCTCGCAGGAAGCACGGGCTCGTTTCGCGCAATGAGGGACTGGGGAGGGGGAAGCACGAGCCTCGTCTTGCCGCCCGAGGCGAGCACGAGCCTCGTCTCGCTGCCCGAGGCGAGCATGGGGAGGGGGAAACACGAGCCTCGTCTTGCCGCCCGAGGCGAGCCTGGGGAGAGGAAGCACGAGCCTCGTCTCCGCTGCCCGAGACGGGCCCGGGGAGACGAAGCACGAGCCTCGTCTCGCTCGAGGAGGGACTTGGGAGCGGCGAGTTCGAGCCGGCGGTGAGAGCAGCGGCATGAAACAAGGCGCGCCGTTAGAGGCTTCGCATGAAAGCCATTCGCTATCACGAGGTAGGGGGGCCGGAAGTGCTACGCCTGGACGAAGTACCGGAGCCGACTCCAGGTCCGGGCGAGGTCCGCATCCGGGTGAAGGCCGCGGGGGTGAACTTCGCGGACACGGAGCGGCGTCGCGGCCTGTATGACGCGACCTCGCCGTTGCCCAGAATCCTTGGAAGCGAAGCCGCCGGCATCGTGGACGGGGTGGGGCCAGGGGTCGATGCGAAGTGGGTCGGTCGCCGGGTGGTGGCCCTCGCGCCGCGCAGCTACGCGGAGTTCGCGACGACCGCCGAAGAGGAACTGCTCGAGCTTCCTGAGCACGTTTCGTTCGAGGAGGCCGCCGGGCTGCTGGTCCAGGGGCTCACGGCCTGGCACCTGATACACACGTCGGCGCAGCTTCAGCAGGGCCAGCGAGTGTTGATTCACGCGGCGGCGGGAGGAGTTGGACTCCTGGCCATCCAGCTCGCGAAACAAGCAGGTGCGACAGTGCTCGGAACGGTCTCGAGCGAGGAGAAGGCAAAGCTCGCGCGCGAGTCCGGAGCCGATGATGTTTTTGTCTACGGAGGGACCGCCTCAGTCGCTGAGTGGGTGCGCACCGTCACGCAAGGAGCTGGAGTGGAGGTGGTGCTGGACTCCGTGGGTGCCAGCACGTGGGCAAGCAGCCTGGAGTCGCTGGCGGCCTTCGGGCACCTGGTGGCGTACGGGAGCGCGAGCGGGCCCCCGGCGGCGGTGGAGGTGGAGACGCTGTACGCGAAGTCGCTGAAAGTCAGCGCGTACTGGCTGCGCACACCGCACCCGGCGGCGCTGCAGCGGCGAGCGCGCGAGGCGCTGGGAAGCGCGCTGGCGGGAGGGCAGCTGCGCGTGAAGCTGGGGTTGGTGGTGGGGCTGGAGGAAGCCGCGCAAGCCCACCAGCGACTGGAGTCGCGCGCGACGGTGGGCAAGGTGGTGCTGCGAGTGCCCTGAAACCGCGCGTGCCGTCAGGCCTCGGGGGTGGCCTCGGGCCGCAAGCCCGCGGGCGCCC